>DATKAF010000370.1:0-4564 GCA_035498395.1 Anaerolineales bacterium | reverse complement strand
GACCTTCCTGGTGGTCAGCAGCCTCGACCCGGTCGGCGGTTCGTCTTGAAAGCTGTCGATCGCAGCACCGGCGATCTCCCCGGCTATGAGCGCATCGTACAGATCGTCTTCGACGATCACCCCTCCGCGCGCGGCGTTGATGACATACGCCGTCTTCTTCATCGTCCGCAGCTTGGCTCGGTCGATCAGGCCGCGGGTCGCATCCGTAAGAGGCACGTGCAGGCTCACGTAATCGGCTTCTCTGAGCATCCTGTCGATCTCGGTGTATTCGAACTCGTACTCCTTCGCCGCACGCTCGTCTTTCACAACATCGTACGCCAGTACCGTCATGCCGAAGGCCTTCGCGTAGCGCGTCATCAACTTCCCGATCGCGCCCATGCCGATGATGCCCAAGGTCTTTCCGCTGATCTCGCTGCCTGACCGCGATGCGCAGATGCCGCGTTTCATGTCGGCGTCCAGTTGCGGGATGTCCCGCGCGAGGGCGATCATGAGACCGAGCGTCAGTTCCGCGACCGCGTTGCTGTTCTGCCCGGGGCAGTTGGTGACCGCGACGCCATGGCGCGCGGCCGCCGCCTTGTCCACGTTATCCACACCGACGCCATGCTTGCAGACCACCTTCAACGTCTTCGCGGCGCTGAAGAGCTCTTCGTCAACGCTTTCCAATCCAAACAGGTATCCGTGTGTATCCCCGATCTCGCTCAGGAGGGACGCCCGGTCCATGCTCATCGCACTGTACACGGAGACGACCCGCAGGTCTTTCCCGGCCGAGAATTCCCTGATGACGCGCTCGGCGATCGCTTGCTCTTTCTTCGTCAGGGTCACGAGGATCTTCTTCATGGCAGTGTCTCCGTTTCCGTGGCGGCGTAGATGGCCTTATGGTGTCACCTGGCGTCCGTTCAGGATCTCCTACACCTCTTTGTGGGGCTGCAGAGGGTGTCTCGTATCCCTTGAAGACACTTGAGGAGATCGGGACTCTGTTCTTGGGCGGCCATCAAGCCCGAACCGAACTTGCTGTGTTTCGCGTCGAATTACTCGAATCCCCGCACCGGACTCAACGATGATTTCGCTGGCATTCCCCCAGCAGGCTTCCGCAGGCCTCCCCGGACCGTCGTGAGTGAGGCACACTGTATCCTACCGTTCATCACGCTGCCATTTCAGCCCTTCACGGCGCCACTCGTCAGGCCGCTCACGAGTCGCCGCTGAGCGAAGAGGAACAGCACCGTGGCCGGCAGGGACACCAGGGTGCCGCCGGCCATCAACAGACCCCACTGGATCTGGTTTTCCCCGATGAAGAGCTGCAGGGCCACGGTCACGGTGCGCACATTGCGCCCGGCGAGCATCAGCGCGAAGAGGTATTCGTTCCAGGACGTGATAAAGAGGTAGAGGCCGACGGCAATCACACCCGGCATCGCCAGGGGGAACACCACCAACCGCAGCGCCTGCAGCCGCGTCGCGCCGTCAATCATGGCCGCCTGATCGAGCTCGACGGGAATACCGTCGAAATACCCCGTCAGCAGCCAGATGGCGAACGGGAGCGTGAACGTGCCATGGCCGCCAATGAGGGCGAAGTAGGTGTCCAGGAGCCCTAGATCCCGCATCAACACGAACAGCGGGAGGATGAGCATCACCACCGGAAACATATTGATCACCAGGAACTGCGTGCGTAGCACCTGTCGGCCCCGGAAGCGAAAGCGCGAGAAGGCATAGGCCGCGGGTAAGGCCAATGTCAGCCCCAGCGATACGGCGCCGACGGCCACGATCAGGCTATCGCGCAAGTTCTGGGCGAAACTGGTGCGCTGTAGGAGTTCGACGTGGTTGAGCAGGGTGAGAGCCCCCGGCCACAGGACGATCGGGGACTGCATCAATTCCCGCTCCGGCCGGATGGAGCACAGCAGCATCCAAAACCAGGGCAGGATCGCGAACGCCAGGAAGGCCAGGAGGGGGATCTCCGTGCCGAGGAGGAGGCGGAGGCGGCCGCGCGTCATCGGTCCCGGCTCCGCCAGACGTAGGTGACGACAATCCCCAGCAACAGCATGGTCAGCATCACCGCCAGCGCGGACCCCTGACCGTAGTTGCCGCCCGACCAGGCCGTGAGAAACGCGTGCAGCGGCAACGTCTGGGTTGCCGTGCCCGGCCCACCGCCGGTCATGACAAGAATGAGATCGAGAGAGTTTGCGACCCAGATCATCCGCAACAGCAGCGTCGTGGCGATCACGCTGGCCAGCCCCGGCAGGGTGACATGACGGAATTGCCCCCAGGCGCCGGCCCCGTCGATGGAGGCGACTTCATAGAGTTCCGCCGGGATGGCCTGCAAACCCGCCAGGAGCGTGACGGCGAAGAACGGGATCCCTTGCCACACGACCGCCAGGATCACGCTGGCCATCGCGGTTCCGGCTTGCGCCAGCCACGGCACCGACGCGGAAA
Organism: Anaerolineales bacterium; assembly: GCA_035498395.1. Lineage (GTDB taxonomy): Bacteria > Chloroflexota > Anaerolineae > Anaerolineales > Villigracilaceae > Fen-1038. Next base: position 2,140 of record DATKAF010000370.1, on the reverse strand, counting down.
GCAGGCCTAGCCGCACGGCGATGTGGTTTGCGACGCCGAGATTGAAGTCCAGCATCCAGCTCCAGATCAGCCCGATGATCACACTGGGGAGCGCCCAGGGGACCACGATCAGGGCGCGGGCAAGGCCCCGCCAGGTGAACGACCGGTTCAGCAGCAGCGCCGCCGTGAAGCCCAGGCTGAACTGCAGCCCCACGGCGCACACCACCCAGACCAGGGAATGGCGCAGCGCCTCCCAGAACACCGGATCCGCCAGCGCCTTGGCGTAATTCTCCAGCCCCACGAACGGTCGGCTGCGCGGGCGGAACAGGATCACCTCATGCAGCGAGAGCCACAGCGTGTTCAGGACCGGGAGCAGCACCAGGACAGCCGTCGCCACGAGGGCCGGAGCCAGAAATGCCCATGGTGTCAGGACCCGTCGCATCCGCACGGACCTTTAGCCGAAGAAGAGCTTCTCGAACGTCTGCATCATCTCGTCCGGCTGGATCTGACCCAGCAGCGCCTTCTGCGTCGTCTGCGGCCACACCACGCGGGTGAAATCCGCCGTCTGCGGGAGGTTGGGGAGGACGGCGGCGATCGGCAAGGAGTTCACCGTGGCATCGACGAAGCGCTTCGGATGCAGCGCCCAGTTCGCCGCGCCCGATTTCGTGACCGTCATCTGCCCGGCGAGCTTGTTGTAGGCCACGTTATTCGGCCCTTCGGAGAGCCATGAGATCCATTTCCACGCGGCCTCCGGATTCTTCGAGGCGGAGAACACGCAGTTCGACCCGTCGCCGTACGTCGCCCAGCCCGTACCACCCGGTCCGCGCGGCACCGGCACGGCGGTGATCGCATCCCCAAAGGTTGCGGCCATGTCGTTGGCCGTGGAGATGTGGTGGATGGCCATCGCCACGCGCCCGGCTTTCAGGTTGTTGACGATCTGCAGGAAGGCGTCCGTCGGCGCCGAGGGCGGGCAGACCTTGTGCGTGCGGTACAGGTCGATGAAGTAACGATTCTGCGCCAAGGCCGCTTGCGAGACGAAGCCGCCCTTCACCGGCTTCGCGCCGGTACCGAAGGCGAACGGCATCCAGGAATCGTGCCCACCCGAGCCGCCGCGCATCCCGAAGCCCCACTGCTGCCCGCCGGTCGTCGCCTTTGCCACGGACAGGAATTCGTCGAAGTTCGTCGGCGGCTTCAGATTCTGCTTGGCCAGCAGATCCAGCCGCACATAGAGATACAGGATCACATATTGCAGCGGGATGTAATACCGCTTGCCGTCGGGCGCGGTGTGCAGGCGCCACAGATCGTCGGAGATGTCGCCCTTGCCCGGCCAACCGTCGATCCACTTGTCGAGCGGGAGCAAGGCGCTCATCTCCATCAAGCGCGCCAGATTGTTGAACTTCACCATCGCCGTGTCCGGCCCGTTGCCGGCGATCAGGGCAGTGTAGAGGCGCGTGTCGTAGTCCCCCCCGCCGCCCCAGGGGATGTTTTCGGCCTGGATCTTGATGCCGGGGTTGGCTTTCTCGAACGCGGCCACCAGCTCATCGGGTGTCGCCTTCGGATCGTCGAAGTGATACCACCAGCGGATGGTCGCATTCTGTTGCGCGTACGCGCGGGCAAACGGGATAGTGGCGAGGGCGGCGGCCGAGCCTGCGAGCAGGGTGCGGCGTTTCATGGGTTGGCTCCTCCATCGTCAGGAAGTTGGAAACGGGCAGGCCCCGAACCGGCCGCGCTGGCGCGGGACTGACACGACCGGACCCGGGCGCAACCCAAGGGGAACCGCTGGGCAAAAAACGCCAACATCAGCGGAGGAGGCCGCCCGTTGTTCTTACAGTTCTGCGATGGACCGCCTCTCGTGTGGGCGGACCGCAGCAGACGTCCGTTTTCACATCCGTTAGCCCAAGCCATGAGGTTCACCGAACATGATAAAACGACCTGCCCGACCATGAGGAGCAGGAACCGAAACTGCTCCGGTCACCCGCGGTCATGTCCCTTTCCCGTCTCCGAGCTGCCACCATTCCCGCTGCTCAAACTCTCCGAGCCCTGCGCAATTGGAGCGGCGCTGACAGTATCCTATTGACCCTTGCGTAAGTAAAATCATCAGCTTGCGGGGCGGAGCAGGTGAGCGCCGCGCCACACCCATCCTTCAGATGGGTACCCGGCG
>DATKAF010000369.1:0-3874 GCA_035498395.1 Anaerolineales bacterium | reverse complement strand
CGGCCCGCGCGCCGTGTTAACCAGCACGGCAGTTGGTTTCATCTGCGCCAGCGTCTCCGCGTTGATCATGTGGTGCGTCTCGGCGGTCAACGGCACGTGAACCGAGATGAAGTCTGATATGCGCACCAGTTCCCGAAAGGTCACCGGTGTTGCGCCGAAAGCAGGCGTCGCCGCCGGATCATAATAGACCAGATGGAGGTCAAAACCCTGTGCGCGCTTGGCCACAGCCTGCCCGATCCTCCCGAAGCCCAGGATGCCCCAGGTCGCCCCGGCAAAGTCAGCGCCCAGGAGGAGCTGTGGTTCCCAAGTCTTCCACCTGCCCTCTCGGACGTAGCGTTCGCCTTCGACGACGCGCCTCGCGGCCGCCATCATCAAGGCGAAGGTCATGTCAGCGGTCGCGTCGGTCAGGCCGCCGGGTGTGTTCCCAACCGGTATCTTGCGCCTCGTGGCTGCTGCCACGTCCACGTTATCCACGCCGACCGCCATGTTGCTGATCACCCGCAACCTGGGGGAGGCGTCCATCACACCAGCGTCAATGCGGTCCGTCAGAAGCGAGAGCACGCCGTCTGCCTGGTGGAGCTTCTTAAGCAGCACCTCGTGCGCTGGCGGCAGCTCATCGGGCCATACGTCCGCCTCACAAAAGTCCAGAACCAGTCTCAAGCCCTTCCCAGGGATTTGCCGCGTCACGAAGACTTTTGGTTTTGGCATGCGCAAAGTATACTGCAAGGGTGGAAACCGCTCCCTTCCTTACCCACAGCCTGCAAGACGCTCGCGTCGCGCGTATTCTCGCCGCATGCCTGGATGCCGTCGAGCCGGGCCGGATTGTGAAGGGCTTCCTGGCCGGTAATTCACTGCCCCCGCATGAACGGCTCTTCCTGCTTGGCGTCGGCAAGGCGGCTGAACCGATGGTCGTCGCCGCGGCCGAAGCTCATCCCGACTTTACGCAAGCACTGGTCATTACCAAACACACCGCTGCGGCTCATCCGGATCGGGTGGTCGTGATGGAAGCGGGTCACCCGGTACCAGACGCGCGCAGCGTGATAGCGGGCCGCGCCGCGCTGGACTTCGTCTCCCGGCTCTCGCCGAACGATCTGCTGCTGTGCCTCATCTCCGGAGGCGGGTCTGCCCTGGTGACCTCGCCGAAGACCGGCGTCGGTCTGCGCGACCTGCAGGTGGTCACCAGCGCGCTGATGGCGGCCGGCGCGACCATCGATGAGATCAACACGCTTCGCCGCCGCCTGGACAACATCAAGGGTGGCGGGCTCGCCCGCGCGACACGAGCCACCATCGTGAGCCTGCTCCTATCGGACGTGATCGGTGATCGGCCGGAGGCGATCGCTTCTGGCCCAACGGCAGCCGACCCGACGACCGGAGCGGACGCCCTGGCTGTACTGACCCGCTATGGCATCGCCACCCCGCCGAATGTGTACGCCTTGCTCTCGGCGCATGCCGCCGTGGAGACCATGCCGCTCGTGCGCGCTTCGAATTTCGTGATCGGCAACAACGAGCTGGCTGCACGCGCAGCCGTTGTGCAGGCTGCACGCGAAGGATTCCATGCAGAGCTTCTGCATACGAATCTCCAGGGAGAGGCCAGCATGCTTGGCGAGCGGTTGGCGGAGCGCCTGAATATCGCGCTGCAGGAGAACGCTCGACCTTTCTGCCTCGTCGGGGGCGGCGAGACGACGGTCACGATCCGGGGCAACGGCAAGGGCGGACGCAACCAGGAACTGGTCCTGGCTGCCGTGGATGGCATTGCCGGGTTCTCGAATGTGCTGCTGATCTCGCTTGCGACAGATGGCGACGACGGCCCCACGGACGCTGGCGGTGCTGTTGCTACCGGAGAGACCCAGGCGAGAGGCCGGTTCATGGGTATGGCCGCGAACGACTTCCTGGCACGCAACGATTCGTACACATACTTCGATGCCCTGGGCGACCTGCTCCGCCCTGGTTACTCCGGAACAAACGTCAACGACCTGATGTTCCTGTTTGCCCTTTGACCGCTTGCAACCCATCTTCCATCCTTGTAGAGTGACATGCCTGAACTGACCCGCATCAAACAACCGAACTCGAACATGTGCTTCATCTGCGGCGTGCAGAACCCGGTGGGATTGCACCTGCACATCTACGAAATAGAGCCAGGCGTCGTCGAAGCGACATATACCGCGCCGGAGCATTTCCAGGGATACCCCGGCGTCCTGCATGGCGGCATCGTCGGCGCCATCCTCGACGAGCTTTCGGGCCGCGCACTGATGGGCTCCGATCCGGCTGCGCCGCGTTTCATGTTCACCGCCAGGCTCGAGATCAAGTACCGCAGGAACGTGCCCATCGGCGTGCCGCTGCGGATCATCGGCAAGGCCGGAAAATCACGAGCCCGCGCCGCCGAGGCGTGGGCCGGCATCTACGACACGCGCACCAATGAGCTGCTGGCGGAGGCCGACGCCCTGCTCATGAACGTGCCGGAGGGCCAGTTCGATGTCTCCGACCTGGAACGCCTCGGCTGGAAGGTATATCCGGACTAGCCATTCGGACCGTACGAACAACACACGAACAGTCTGCGCTGTAACTCTTGTATAATACGGTTGCTGGTCAGCTCATTCCCCCAAGGGGTCCATACTCGAACAGGAGCAATCGTGATCACTGCCTATCATCGACCACCGACAATGCAAGAAGCTCTCGGCCTTATCGCTCGACCGACTCCCCTCACCTTGCCGCTTGGCGGCGGTACACTGCTATCCCACGGTGGCGGTGAAGCGGTCGAAGTTGTCGATCTGCAGGCCCTGGGATTGGACCAGATCACCGAAAAGGGTAACAGCCTGGAAGTGGGCGGGACGGCAACGCTACAAGGCTTGTTCGAGCATACTAGCTCAAATACGGCTATGCGCAAAGCTATAAAGCTGGAGGCACCGCTCAATTTGCGGAACGCGGCGACGGTAGCAGGAACAATCGTCAGTTGCGAGGGGAGATCGACGTTCGTGACGGCGTTGATGGCGCTGGACGCAAAGCTGTCGATGTTCGGGGTGAGAGGCGGGGCGGCTACTGATGAGACCAGCCTGGGCATCGGGGACTTCCTGCCGTTGCGGCCGCGGGGACTCATCACAAAGATCACGCTGCCGGTGCAGGCGAAGCTGGCTTTCGAGTATGTGGCGCGGACGCCGGCGGATAAGCCGATTGTTTGTGTGGCATTGGCGCAATGGCCTTCGGGGAGGACGCGTGTGGCGGTCGGAGGGTTCGGGGCAGCGCCACGGCTGGCAATGGATGGGACCGAGGCGGAGGGCATCGAGACGGCGGCGCAGAACGCTTGCCACGATGCTAAGGACGAATGGGGTTCGGCAGAGTACCGGATGGACGTGGCGGCGACGCTGGCGAGGCGATGCCTGGAGAGGATTGCGGGGTAAGACCCAGAGAGATGGGCTTGATTGGCGGGGAATTTAACCGGAGACGATTTGCTTAGCAAATCGCGGAAAAAACAGGATTCTCGATGGCGGCCAACAGCCGTCCTGGTTAGCAGGGACCCGCGAGCGGGGATACATTACTGCGAGCGCGGCCGGCGCCCCACCACCCAAGGCTAGAAGAGGAATCGCAGTATCACCTGCCGAAGGACGCAGGCCGATGGGTACATCCCAAGCAATACAAGGCAGCATACAAGGATTAGCAGGCTGAGCCACTCGCTACCTTTCTTCCTTCTCCCATACAGCAGGGAGAGCAGCGCCAGTGGTGCCATGAAAGCTGGACTGGGATTGCCACCCTCGCGCAGCACCCCGTAGCAAAGCGGAGCGGGCACAGCACGTACGGGTTGGTGCTGTTCGGATTGTTCCGGTTCAGGAATCTCCCCGTAGACGGATCATAATACTGCCCGTTCCCCGCGTACAGGAGG
>DATKAF010000368.1:0-26538 GCA_035498395.1 Anaerolineales bacterium | reverse complement strand
GGGCGGAGAATCAAAATAGGCCCGCTCCAATGGAACGGGCCCTTGTCTCGTGCAAACGTTATTCTTTGTTCTTCAGGTACTCGTCGATTGCGTTGCCGGCGTTGCGACCGCCGACCATGGCGGTGACCACGATGTCCGGCCCGGTCACGCAGTCGCCTGCGGAGAACACACCCGGGCGGGAGGTGGAGCCCGTCTCTTTGTTCTTGACGGTGATCAGGCCCCAGTCATGTGTTTCCAGGTCGGGGGTGCTCTTGCTGATAATGGGGTCGGGCCAATAGCCCAGCGCAAGGATCGCCGTGTCGCATGCGACACTGAAGTTCGAGTTGGGCACCGGCACAGGCCTGCGGCGGCCCTTGGAATCGGGCTCGCCCAGTACCATCTCGATGCACTCGACCGCGGCCAGGTGTCCGTCTTCGCCGGGGATGAACTTGACCGGTTGTGTGAGGAAGCGGTATTTGGCGCCCTCTTCGCGGGCCATCTTTCGGTCCTTCTTGCCGCCCGGCATCTCCTTCTCAGTTCGGCGGTACAGGCACGTGACCTCTGCGGCGCCTAGGCGCAGGGCCGTGCGCAAGCAGTCGGAGGCTGTATCCCCGCCGCCGATCACCACCACGCGCTTACCGATCTTCAGCGGCTCCTTCATGTCAGCGGGGAGCAGGTTGCGAGCGACGTTCCCGCGGATTAGGAAATCGGTTGCCTGATACACGCCGGGCAGATCCGTACCGGGGGTATCCTCCATCCGTGCATCGACCTCGGAGCCTACTCCAATGAAAACGGCCCCGAAGCCTTTGGCAAACAGCTCATCGATGGTAATGTCCTTGCCGATGTAGGTGTTCGGAACGAACTTCACGCCCGCTCGCTCGAACTCCTCCCACTTCTCGAACCAGACGCTCTTGGAAAGCTTGAAGTTGGGGATGCCATAAACGAGCAGTCCGCCCGGTGCCGGCCGCGCGTCAAAGACAGTGACCTCGTATCCCTTCTGAAGCAGCACGTCCGCGCAGCCGAGGCCCGCCGGTCCGGAGCCCACGATGGCAACCTTCTTGCCGGTGTGCTGTTCGACCGGGATCATGTAACCGGTTGTGCGCCGCTCGTAGTCCACGGTGAAGGCTTCCAGTTCGCCGGTCAGGACCGGCTCATGGTCCTTGTTATGAACGCACGAGCCCTGGCACAGTTGCTCGTGAGGACATACTCGTCCGCATACTTCGGGCAAGGAACTGGTCGTATGATAAAGTTGTGCTGCTTCGAGGAACTTGCCCTGCTCGATCAGCCACATTGCAGAAGGGATGTCGTTATGGGCGGGGCAGGCGAGCATACATGGAGCGGGGTCGGGGCAGTGGACGCACCGCGAGGCCTGGAGCATGGCGCGCTCCGGGTTGAATTCGATGACTACATCTTCGAAGTCGGACGTGCGGGATTGAGCCGGCCGCAGATCAAGATCAGAGAATGGCTTGTTGGCTCGTTCTTTTCGGTCAATGGCTAGGTATTCGCTGGGAACTGCTTGCATACGTCCTCCAGGCTCGCTTCTGTCTTGCCCAGCATCATGATACCCAAAGCCCCAAGTGCGATAAAGGCTCTAATGTCACCTGCGGCGATGATAATCATCACGATTATTATGTGAAATATTAGGTTTCTGCGCGTGACGGATTCCCGGCCCGCGCCACGGGAATTCCGCTCTAAAGTAAGGGAGTCTTGTGGTATCCTCCAAAATTGTGCAATTTAACACAATTTTTGCCCTCATACGGCCTCCATCGGGTTGGAGTGCATTGCGCGTCCCATGTTCATATTCAGTTCATAAGCTGGGAGTAGACTTCCACGCGGGATTAGCAAGGGATCGCACGCTTCGCGCATACCGGCCTTGTTCCTTGTGAGGCGCATCAGCTCGCATGGTATCCCAGGATGCCGGGTTGGCAAGCTCATTCCTGGCTGAGACCTAACGAAGCTTGCCACCTGAATTGGGATTCACTCGTATGCCTCGTGAAGGTAAGATTGTCTACTCTTCGTAGATCACCCGGTGCATTGGTGCCGGCTGTGAGAACGATTACCGTGCTCCAATGCAAACTGGAGCTTAAACGCGTTTTGGAGGAACACGCCGTATGAAAGGCTTCTTCGGTCGCTTTAGCACGCGCGCCAAAGTTATTTGGGGAGTGCTGCTGGTGGTGGTGCTGTTGGTCGTATTCGTGGTCGTCCGAGGCCGCTCGCGCGCCAACACCGCTTTTGAGACGACGCCCGTCACCCGCGGCGGCCTGACCGCGACGGTCGGCGCGACCGGGACGGTGCGTGCCATCCAGAGCGCCATGCTGAACTGGCAGATCAACGGCGTTGTCGGTGACGTCAAGGTCAAGGTTGGTGACCGCGTCGCGAAGGGCGACGTCCTCGCGTCTCTGGATCCCAGCCAACTGCCGCAGAATGTGATCCTTGCGAAATCCGACCTGGTTGCTGCGCAGAAGGCTCTCCAGGATGCGTCTTCCGCGACTGCCAGTGCCCAGGCTGCCATCGACCTCAAGAGCGCACAGGATGCTTACAAGAAGGCGTATGACTATCGTCAATCCTTGAACGGCAAGCAATGGGTGGAGGAGGTCAAGATCACCTATGTGAACGGTCAGCAGGTGCCGGTGATCAAGTGGGTGAAGACCGAGCCCGATGCCGCCACAATTCAGGATGCCGACAACAAGCTGGCGCTTGCTAAAGCGAAGCTCGATGATGCCCAGCGCACCTATGACCGCCTCAAGCAGGGCCCCAACCCCGCCGACATTGCCGCCGCGCAGGCCAGGGTGGATGCCGCCCAGGCGACCGTGAACAGCGCGACCATCATTGCTCCATTTAGCGGCACCGTAACGCAGGCGGAGCCTTTGCCGGGGGATCAGGTCGCCGCGGCCTCACCCGCGTTTCGCGTAGACGACCTTTCCAATCTCCTGGTCGATGTGCAGGTTTCTGAGGTCGATGTCAATAACGTTGCACCAGATCAGCCTGCCACCCTTACACTGGATGCGATTCCGGGCAAGACCTATCACGGGCAAGTGACCGAAGTGTCCCAGGCCGGTGACCAGTCATCCGGTGCGGTGAACTTTACTGCCACCGTCCAATTGACCGACCCGGATGCCGCTGTTAAGCCCGGCATGACCGCCGCGGTCAATGTCATCACCCAGCAGGTCAAAGATCAGTTGGTCATCCCCAATCGCGCCGTGCGCCTTGTGGATGGGCAGCGGGTCGTGTATGTTCTGAAGAACGGTCAGCCACAGCCGGTCAAGGTCACACTTGGCGTCTCCTCCGACACCCAGAGTGTTGTTACCGCCGGTGACCTCAAGGTCGGCGACCTCCTCGTCTTGAATCCCCCAGCTCAGATCCGCGGCGGCCCCTTCGGCGGCGGAGGCGGATAATGGATTGGGTGGTGGAAGCCCGCGACATCGTCAAGACCTACAAGATGGGCGAGGTGGAGGTTCAGGCGCTGCGTGGCGCCTCGCTGAACATTGGCCGAGGCGAGGTGGTTGCTATCATGGGGCCCTCCGGCTCCGGCAAATCGACCATGATGAACATTCTCGGCTGCCTGGATCGCCCGACATCCGGCGAGTACTATCTGGATGGCGCGGCCGTCGCGACTCTGAATGATGACCAGCTTGCCAGCATTCGGAACCATAAGGTCGGCTTCGTATTTCAGTCGTTCAACCTGCTCTCGCGCCAGTCGGCTCTTGCCAACGTGGAACTGCCGCTTCGTTATTCCGGGCACACGAACGGTGATCGCCGCCTCAGGGCGCAGGCCGCGCTCGAGGCCGTTGGATTGGGTGAGCGCATTCATCACCGTCCCATGGAGCTTTCGGGCGGGCAGCAACAGCGGGTGGCCATCGCGCGCGCCATTGTGAACGAGCCGGCAATCATCATGGCGGACGAGCCCACCGGCAACCTGGATTCCAGGGTCGGTCGGGAGATCATGTCGTTGCTGTTAAACCTTAACCGGGAAAGCGGTACGACCCTCATCATCATCACGCACGACCCGACCATCGGCTCCCAGGCCCAGCGCATTATTCGCATCCGTGACGGTCTCGTGGAGTCGCCGGAGGACCAGGAATGAATCTCACGATGTTGCTCTTGGAGGCGCTGGAGACGCTGAGCTCCAACAAGCTCCGGTCCGGCCTCACTGTGTTGGGCATCGTGATCGGTGTCGCGGCCGTGATCGCCATGCTGGCTGTCGGCAACGGTGCGACCGCCTCCATTACCGGTTCCATCAATTCGGTCGGCACCAATCTGCTGTTCGTTTTTCGAGGCGCTCGCAACAATCCGGATGTCGTGAACCCTCGGCCCCTCACCATGAGCGATTCCAATGCGCTCCTCGATCCATATGCGGCTCCGCATGTCCAGGCGGTCGCGCCGGTTGTCCAGGGCAATGGCACGGCGGAGTTCGGCGGCACGTCCAAGACGACCACCATTGCTGGCGTCACCGCGCCCTACAAGGAAGTCCGGAATGTGACCTTGTTGGATGGTTCGTTCATTAGCGACCAGGACAATCTGGGCCGTACGTCCGTCGTGGTGATCGGAGTGGATGTTGCCGACAGCCTGTTCGGGCATCGGGATGGCCTGATCGGTGAGACGATACGCCTCAATGGTCAGCCCTTCCGCATCATCGGCGTTCTGAGCCCCCAGGGGGGAAGTGCCTTCGGCTCGGCGGACAACCAGGTGATCGTCCCTCTGACGACGGCGCAGGCGCGCTTGATCCATAACAACGCCGGTCCTGATGCGGTGGAGGTCGTTTACATTCAAGCCACGGACTACGGCTCTGTTCCGGCTGCCTCGGACGAGGTATCGCAGATACTGCGGACGCGCCATCGGACGGCCATCGGCGCCGACGACTTCACAGTCTTTACCCAGGAAAGCATCCTGTCAACCGTCCAGAGCGTTACCGGCGTTCTGACCATTTTCCTCGGCGGCATTGCGGCCATCTCTTTGCTGGTCGGCGGCATCGGCATCATGAACATCATGCTGGTGTCCGTGACGGAGCGGACGCGTGAGATCGGCTTGCGCAAAGCCCTCGGCGCCCGCCGGCGCGACATCCTGGTTCAGTTCCTCGTCGAATCGTCCCTGCTGAGTCTGATCGGAGGTCTGGTCGGCATCCTGTTCGGCTGGCTGATCGCGTTCGTTGTCGGCAGGGTGGCGGCTGCAACGGGCAACAATTTCACCCCGATCGTCGGTTTCAATGCCGTAGCCCTGGCAACACTGTTCTCGGCCGCGGTCGGCTTGTTCTTCGGCATCTATCCCGCCAACCGCGCTGCCGGCCTCGAGCCGGTGGAGGCGTTGCGCTACGAGTGATGCTCTGCAGCCAGCTCATCCAAGCAAACTGAAATGCTTTCCAGGTTCAAATCGTTGCTGCTTGTTTCGCTTCTCCTCACTGCTTGCGCGCCGCGGGCGGTCCCCTCTGCACCTGTGCAGGCTGCCACACCCTCGACCCCCGTTTCAACTGTTGCTGCTCTCCCGTCCTCCACACCGGCCGCGCCGGCTGATCTGACTCCTCTGCCGTCTTCGACCCCCACGACCCAGTCTATTTCCGTCTCCGCGGTCAAGGGCAATTTGTACATCCGTCGCGGACCAAGCGTGGCTTACAACTCTGTCGCTGTTCTCTATGACGGGCAGAGCGCGCAAGCGCAAGCGCGCGATGTTCTTTCGAACTGGCTGCAAATCCCCATACCGGGAAGCTCTGCGGTCCTCGGCTGGGTCTCGATCCAGACGGTCTACAGCTCGGTGAATGGCGACGTTTCAAAGCTCCCCGAGATCCAGCCAACAGACTGGCCCGTCCCGGCCTTCGTGCGCAACTGTACCGAGCATGATATGGCCGCAGAGCCGGGAGGGATTCTCCTGCCTTCCATCAACAACTTTCCTGCAAATGACGTCCGTATCAATCCCGGTACGTATCGTGTGTATGACACCGATGTCGAAGGGTCCCCCGAAGTTCTCAAGGTGGACTTGCGTGAAGGCTCCGCGATCGACGTGCGCATCAACGGGGACGGTGAGAGCCACAAGTGCCCCGAGCCCTAGCCCGAATCTCTAACGGCGTTCTCAACACAACGATGCTATGAACAGACGAATGCTGTTTGTCTTGCTTCTCGGACTGGTCCTATCTGGCTGCAGGCTTCGCGCCGGTGCCGGATCGTCCGGCGGATCCGGCGCGACAACGCTTCCCACGCCGATCCCTACGACGATCGATCTTCCCACGGTGCGTCCGACCTCCACGCCGAAGCCGGTGCCGACGATCACGCCCACGCCGCTTCCGGACCTGACGGTGATCGGCTTGCCCCCCGAATCTGCCGGGATGGCCGCCTACGACTTCTCTGCCACCATCTGCGATGCCAAATGGTCCACGAAGACCGGCTCCGTTCCGTGCAATGGAACGGATGTCACCACCACATCGGGCTACGTGGCGCCTCTGGATGCGCTCTCCCAGGGCTTGTCGGCCGGGATCGGCGGTCTGGTGATGTATCCGCCGCATGGCGGCGCAGATGACACCATTTCCGGGAGGTATCCAGACTTCACCGTGAAGAAGGGTGATCGCTTCCGCACGGTTCTAACGTGCCGGGCCCGCAACTTCTGTGACGTGGAATTCGGCCTCGAATACTATGACCCTAACGGCCACACCGGCCTGCGACGTTGGTCCTACCTCTTTGCCGATCCGCCTATCGTCGTCGACTACCCGCTTGACGGAATCGCCGGCCTGACCGTGCAATTCAACCTCGTGGTGCAGCGGCATGGGGAAGGCCTTCAGGCATACGCGGCCTGGTTGCAGCCCCATATACATCGTCCCTAATGCGTTAAAATACATCCATGCCTGATTACAAGATTCTGATCACCGATGGGCTGGGCGAGACCGGCCAGTCCATCCTTCGCGCTGCCGCTGCACTGGATGATCGGACCGGCATCTCTCCCATCGATCTCGTGAATGTGATCGGAGACTACCACGCCCTCGTGATCCGGGGCCGCACGCTCATCACTGCCGAGGTTCTTGCGTCGGCGAAGCAGCTCAAGGTCATTGGGCGTGCGGGCGTCGGTGTGGACAACATCGACCTGGCCGCTGCAAGAGCCCATAATGTCGTTGTCGTGAATGCCCCCACCTCCACCACCGGCGCCGTGGCGGAGCTCGCGTTTGGCCTGTTGCTGGCCGTTGCCCGCGAAATTCCGCGTGCCGACGTTGCCATGAAGACCGGCGAATGGCTCAAGAAAGATCTGGAGGGGGTCGAGCTGAACGGCAAGACCCTGGGCCTCATCGGATACGGCCGCATCGGCATGGAAATGGGCAAGCGCGCGGCTGCGTTTGGCATGAATGTGATCGCCTACGATCCATTCATCTCGGAGGATGCAGTGCGGGAAAGTGGGGGCGAATCGGTCTCCATCCAGGAACTGTACGAATGGTCCGATTTCATCTCGCTGCATCTCCCATACAACGTGCAGACTCGTGACCTCGTAGGTCCGCTGGCGTTCTCCCAGATGAAGGATGGAGTGCGGATCGTCTGCGCCGCCCGCGGCGGGATTATTGACGAGGGCGCTTTGCTGGCCGCACTGAATTCCGGCAAGGTTGCCGGTGCCGGCCTCGATGTATTTGCGACCGAGCCGCCCGGTGCGACGGAGTTGGTCAGGCATCCCAGAGTGATCTGCACGCCTCATATTGGCGCGCAGACCGCAGAGGCCCAATCCCGAGCCGGGGAGGATATTGCGCACGAAGTTCTTGCCGCCCTTCGCGGCGAGCCGCTCCGCTGGAAGGTAAACTAGCGCCATTCTGGAACCCATTCGCCCGGGGCAGCGCTGAGCCGCGCACGCCTGAAGCCGCCATGCGTCGCTTCTCCCGCCCTCAATGCCTGCTCCGAAGCGATTATGCGTTTGGCACGGTTTGATGGATGCGTCACTAAACAGGAGATACATGAGTCCGAAATTGGATCGTCTCAAAGAGATTATGGCCGAAGTAGCCGATGTGCACAGCGCGACCGCTCTTCTGAGTTGGGACCAGCAAACGTACATGCCGGCTGGCGGAAACGAGGCGCGCGGACATCATCTCGCCACGCTGAGCCGGATACGGCATGAGCTGGCTGCTTCCGATGAGGTCGGCAAATTGATCGCCGATCTCAAGCAGGAGCTTGCCGGTCAGGACGAATCCTCCGATGATGCTGCGACGCTGCGCGTTGCCGCTCGCGACTACCACAAGGAATCCCGCGTTCCCGCCGACTTCATCGTTGAGCAGACCATCGAGACCTCCCGCGCCTTCGAAGCCTGGCACGCCGCGCGGGCCAGGGCGGATTTCTCCATTTTCCGTCCGCATCTCGAAAGGGTGGTGGAGCTGGCGCGCAGGTACGTGACGTTCTTCCCACCGGCGGATCATCCATACGATGTGCTGTTGGATGACTACGAGCCTGGCATGAAGACGGCGGACGTGCGTGCCGTCTTCGGTCAGCTTCGCCCCAGGCAGGTGGAGCTCATCAAGGCCATCGCCGCCCGGCCGCAGGTGAATGACAGGGTCCTCCACAAAAAGTATAACGAGGGGAAGATATGGGATTTCAGTGCGGGGGTGACGAGGGCCTTCGGCTATGACTGGACTCGCGGCCGCATGGACAAGGCGGCGCATCCATTCGAGAATTCGTTCAGCGTGAACGACGTCCGCATCACGAATCGGAGTGAGGCAGGCAACCCGCTGGCGACAGTTTTCAGCGCGATGCACGAGGCCGGTCACGCCATGTACGAGCAGGGCATTGACCCGGCCTATGACCGCACCGTCCTGGCCCATGGCACTTCGCTTGCGGTCCATGAGTCCCAATCGCGCATGTGGGAGAATCTGGTCGGTCGTTCCCTTGCTTTCTGGGAGTTCTGCTATCCCAAGCTCAAAGCCGTGTTTCCTTCTCAATTGGAAGGGGTGGGCGTCAGGAATTTCTACAAGGCCATCAACCGGGTCGAGCCGTCCTTCATCCGCGTCAATGCCGACGAAGCCACCTACAACATGCACATCATGCTTCGCCTCGAATTGGAGATTGCCATGCTGGAAGGCGATCTCGCCATCAAGGACCTCCCGGAGCTCTGGAATACGCGGATGCAGGAGTATCTCGGCATCACACCGGCCAACGATGCGCTCGGCGTCCTGCAGGACATTCACTGGTCGGCGGGCATGATCGGTTATTTCTCCACCTACGCGCTGGGAAACCTCATCTCGGTCCAGCTCTGGGAGAAGATCAACAAGGACATCCGCGGCCTGGAGGATCAGATCCGGAAGGGCAAGTTCGATGAACTTCTTGGCTGGCTACACACGAATGTTCATCGCCACGGGCGCAAGTATGAGCCGCAGGACCTGGTTCAGAAAGTTACCGGCTCGAGGATCACTCCTGAGCCGTACATTCGCTATCTGACCCGGAAGTACTCAGAGATCTACGGTCTCTAAAGGCTGTCTATGCACAGCGCCCGCGGAAACGGTGGGCGCTGTGCGCGATCTTTCCGTGCCAGAGTGCAGTTCCTTCCATTTGTGACCAAGAAACAGTTTGCTCGTCTCGTTGTTTGCTGTTCGTTCGTCCTGCTCCTGACCGGCTGTGCGCTCCCCGGTACAGCCGCCGCGCCGACGCCGTTCCCCGCTGATTATCTCCCGACGGTCATCTACCAGACTGCCCAGTCGATCAATGCGACGATCTCGGCCGGAGTCACGCCCACGGCGCTCCTTACCATCACGCCGACCGGTCTCCCCCTGACGCCGCGCCCATCGCCCACGCTCACTCCCGCTCCGGGTGTTCCTCTGGCGGCCATCCAGATCAGTGGGCCGGGGCCTATGTCTCGTATCGTCTCACCTGTCAACGTACACGCCATGGTTCTTGTCGATGAAGGCGACAAGGTCGAGACGGCCCTTTATGACGAGAGTGGGCAGGTCATCAGCCGGCCCGCGCTTCTTCGGTTTAGCCAGCCCGGGACGTTCCCGATCTCCGTGAAGATGCCTTTTGAGATCCGCGCCGCGGGCGAGACCGGCACGGTTCAGATGAGCATCAAGGATTCGCACGGGCTCTTGCTCTCCCTGATATCCCTGCACGTCCTGTTGATGTCCGACGGAAACACCCAGATCACACCCGCTGGCAACACGATCTATGAGCGCGCCGTGATCTATGGACTGCCTCCCGAGTCCTCGGTTTCCGGGGGCACGTTGGCGCTCAAGGGCCGCTACCTACCGGTGAATAATAAACCGGTCATTGCCGAGCTGATCTCGAACGATGGCAAGGGGTTGGGCCTGCGCGTCCTGGACTTGCCCGGCAAGGACTGGCAGGAGTTTGAAACGACCATCCCGTACAAGGTTTCCGCCGCGACGCCGGCCCGCCTGTTCATCCATCAGGATGACGACGTCCTCCAGGGCCAGGCGTATGTTTACAGCCAGGCTGTCACGCTCGATCCCTAGGCAGCCCGCTTGCACAAAACATACCCGGCGTGTATAATCCTGCCTGCTTTTCCCGGTAACCGGACCGGCTGGATGATGTCGGGGCGTGGCTCAGTCCGGTAGAGCGCACGGTTCGGGTCCGTGAGGTCCCGAGTTCAAATCTCGGCGCCCCGACCAGAAGCAAAGACTCCCGCCTGGGAGTCTTTGCTTTTGCACCATCGGATGGATGTCCCTGGACGTCTCGACCGTAACACTCCGTCGTAACGGGACGGGCATGCAAGGATTTCGATTCGGCAAGGTGGATTGCCTTTTCATCTCAGATTTCGAATCTGGCAACTGTGAGTCTTGACGGATTGCGGATGCCGGGAGTATAAGTCGCAGAGTAAGTATGTGCAAGAATCTCACGCAACTGGGAAAGGAGGTGATCGCCTTGGACGCCGATGACCATTTAGCGCGCCCCATTCTGATTTGTTTGAAGCTCTCTGAAGTGCAGTTGGCCCGGGTGAACGTGCATCGACTACCAAAGCGCAACCTCCTTTGTTTGTGCGCGGCATGAGTCACTAGCGCGTTCCGCCCGTCCTGTGAGCCAGTTGCCACCTTCGGAGACATGTCGAAGGTGGTTTTCGTTTGACTTGCATAAGGAGTTGATCATGGCCTTCATCAGCGAACTGACCGGCCGCCCGGTGACGGACATCGACGGGACCAAGATCGGCGTGCTCAAGGACCTGGTTGCCCGGCCTTTGAAGGATTTGCGCTATCCGGTGGTGGACGCCATCGTGGTCCAGGGCAAGGCGGGTGATCGCACTCTGCCATACTCGGAGCTGGCAGCCTTGCTCTCAGCAGCGATTCCGCTCAAGCGCTCCTCCAAGGAGATAGCAGAATACCAGATCCAGGACGACGACATTCGCCTGGTGGCAGACGTTCTTGACAAGCAGATCCTCGATACGGACGGCGCGCGCGTCGTGCGCGTGAACGACATCGAACTGGTCCGCGTCAATGGCGATGTGGTTGTCAGCAACGTAGATATCGGCGTGCGCGGCATCCTTCGCCGCATCGGCCTCGACCGCCTCGGTCGCTGGACGTCGAGCGGATCAAAGGACGATGCGGCCTCGCGGACCATCTCCTGGGAGTTCGTCGAGCCCCTCACGCACGATCAGTCCATGCGTCTCAAGGTCCCGGCGAGCAAGCTGGCGGATCTTCATCCCTCCGATATCGCTGAGATCATCTCGGACCTGAACCGCGCCGAGCATAGCGACCTGCTCAACAAGCTCGATATCAAGCAGCTCGCCGATACCCTCGAAGAGGTAGAACCCGACTTCCAGGCCGACCTCCTCGAGCATTTCCCGGACGAGAAAGTGGCCGATGTCCTTGAAGAGATGTCTCCGGATGAGGCTACCGACTACCTTGCCGAGCTGCCCGATGATCGCCGCCAGGGCCTTCTCAAGCTGATGGAGGCTGATGAGGCTGAGGAAGTCCGCGAGCTGCTCCGTTATGACGAGGATACTGCCGGTGGCTTGATGACCACCGAGTATGTCGCCGTGACGCCCGATATGACCGCCGGTCAGGCGATTGAGCATCTCCGCAAGGTTGGCGAAGAAGCCGAGCTCCTCTACTATGTCTATGTCATAGACCAGGAGGAGCATTTGCTGGGCGTCTTCTCGTTGAGCGATCTGATCGTCGCCCAGCCTGATACGCCCATCACCTACTTCATGCACAAGCGTGTGATCAGCGTGGAGCTGGGCACCCACCAGGACGAGATTGCCCACATCGTTGCCAAGTACAACCTGATTGCAGTTCCTGTTGTGGATGCCGAAGAGCATCTGCACGGCATTGTCACTGCGGACGATGCACTCGACAAGGTGCTGCCGACTGCCTGGAAGAAGCGCCTGCCTCACTTCCTCGGTACCCATCAGTAAGATGAACCGGGTTCTCGAGCATCTTCCAACCCGCTGGCTTTCCAGACCCTGGGTCCGCAGCGCCATTGTCCTGTTGTCGGTATTCGGTCCGGCAACCATCACCGCCATGGCTGATAACGATGCCGGTGGTGTTGCCACCTATTCCCTTGCCGGCGCCACGCTGGGCTACCCGATCCTGTTCCTGCTCACCATCATCACCGTGCTACTTGCGATTACTCAGGAAATGGGCATGCGGCTCACGCTCGTCACGCGGCGCGGCCTGGGTGACCTGATCCGCGAGAAATACGGCGTCAAGGTCTCCATCTTCATATTCGCCGGTCTCCTGATCGCCAACCTCGGCACGGTGACAACCGAGGTCTCCGCGATTCGCACGACGAGCTCGATTTTGGGGATACCGCCGGTACCATTTACCATCGGGATCCTCATTATCGCCTTCCTGGTGATTACCCGCGGCACCTACAAGATAACGCAGAGCATCATGCTTCTGGTTTCGCTTGTCTACTTGATGTATGTCATTGCTGCGGTGAAGGCTCATCCCGATTGGCGTTTGGCTCTCAGTAATCTGATTTATCCTCACGGTGTCATGTGGACGAAACAGTATCTGATCAGCTACCTGGTGATCGGCATGGGTGTGCTCGGCACCACGATTACCCCGTGGGGTCAGTTCTTCATTAGCAGCTTCGCCTTCGACAAGAAGATGGAGAAGGATACCCTCAAGTACTCTCAATTCGAGACTTACCTCGGCGCTTTCTGGACCGACTTCTTCTCCTTCTTCATGATCGTGGCTACTGCTGCCACGCTCTATGCGAACGGCGTTGGCTTGACATCGGGAGAGCAGGCCGCCCAGGCGATTGCTCCTTTTGCCGGGCAGTTGGCGAGTACGCTGTTTGCCGTCGGTATCCTCGCAGCCGCCTTCATGGGGCTGGTTGTTGTTCCGCTGTCCACCGCCTATGCCTTCTCAGAGTTCTTTGGGCTCTCCGGCAGCCTCGATAGCGATTTCCAATCCAGCCGGACGTTCTATATCCTCTTCGTTGTGCAATTGGTGGTCGCGGCCCTCATCACCCAGATCCGCGGCGTTACCCTGTTCCAGATTGCGCTCGTCACCCAGACCTTGAACGCCATGGTCCTGCCGTTGGTGTTCTACTATCTCCTCAAGCTCGCCGGCAACCGGAATATCATGGGCGGGCACGTCAATGGCAGGTTCCAGAATAACTTCACCGCCATAGCCTCCTTCATCATCGTAATTGCCTCGGTATTCACGGTCATAGCCGTGGCGCTTGGGCTCTGATGCGCCGAACGACACGCCCGGCTGGAATTCTGGAACGATGCGGAAGCGCGAGCAGCGGCGGACTCACTGTCCGCCGCTGTTCTCGGCTATATTCCATCCCCACTTGTGCTAAGGGGTCCCTCTGGTGGAACCGAGGGATGACATATGGCAAGGGTCCCCTCCAGGGCGTTTTGCCCTGACATCACTGCCAAGCGGGCCCACAGGCCCTGCACCGTTATTATGTGCACGCGGACCGCCCAAATTCTAGTGTCGAATGTCATGAGTCCCGGGCACCCAGGCGCTTCTTTCCCGGCGCTCACTCTCCCGTCTCTTCCCCCCGCCTCCTGAATTGGGCTATACTTTGCCGAATACTGGAGCCAAAGGAGCTGCGTGATGATTAACGTTAGAGACCTGGTCCGGCAGAAGGGGAGCCGGGTTTACTCCGTGGCGCCGGATGCCGATGTCGTCCAGGCACTCAAACTAATGGCTGAGAAGAATACCGGTGCTGTCCTGGTCATGAAGGACGACAAGGTGATTGGCATCCTCTCGGAGCGCGACTGCGTCCGCAAGCTTGACCTTGCCGGCAAAACGGCTGCGCGTACCCGTGTGGAGGAGATCATGACCGGCGACGTGCTCTACGTAGAGGCCAGCCAGTCCCTCGAAGAGTGCATGGCTGTCATGATCGACAAGAACATCCGCCACCTGCCCGTCTACGAGAATGGCAAGCTGCTTGGTGTGATCTCCGTCCGCGACGTCCTGAAGGAAGTCGTCGACTACCAGCAGTTCATGATCGCCCAGCTCGAACATTACATCTCCGGCGCCCGTCACTGACATTTCCCCGGATCGCCAAGCCATGCCCCCCTCCTTTGGAGATTTCATGCCAGACCTCGATCTCTCTGCTCTGTACCCGGCGATCGAGCCCTATGTTCCCCTGGGGCGCTCCGGGCTGCTGCCTGCCCTGCACGCGGCCCAGCGGCTTTTCGGCTGGTTGCCCGAGCCGGTGGCGGCCGAGATTGCCCGTTCGCTGAACATTCCCCTCGTCGATGTACATGGCGTCATCGAGTTCTACACCATGTTCTACAACGCCCCCGTCGGTCGCCGCATCATCCGAGTGTGTGTGGATCCTGCCTGTGGGCTGAAGAACGCCGATGGGATTCTCCATCATCTCTGCGCTCACCACGGCATCCAGCCCAGCCAGACGACACCCGACGGCTCACTGACCGTTGAGGCAAGTCCGTGCCTTG
The DNA here is from genome assembly GCA_035498395.1 of Anaerolineales bacterium. Lineage (GTDB taxonomy): Bacteria > Chloroflexota > Anaerolineae > Anaerolineales > Villigracilaceae > Fen-1038. The sequence goes on along the minus strand of DATKAF010000368.1, from coordinate 11,745 downwards.
GCCTGTGTGAACAGGCCCCTGCCGCCCTCGTCAATGACCAGGCGGAGACCAACATAGATCTGACCAGCAACTCCTATGAGCTCGGTCGGCCGCGCTCGATCGTCGGCACCTCGATGCGGCTGCTCACCGCCAACTGCGGTCACGGCACCGCCTCGCTGGCCCAACACGGCGAGTATCTCGGCTTGCAGAAGGCTCTCGGTTTGAGACCCGATGAGGTGGTTGCGCAGGTCAAGGCTTCAGGCTTGGTCGGTCGCGGCGGCGCTGCCTTCCCAACCGGCATCAAGTGGGAAGGGGCCGCGCAGGCCTCAGGCTCGCCCAAGTACATCGTTTGCAATGCAGATGAGTCCGAGCCGGGTACCTTCAAGGACCGCGTCCTTCTCCTCGACGATCCCCACAGCGTCATCGAAGGAATGCTCATCGCCGGCTATGCCGTCGGCGCGAGCAAGGGCTACGTTTATCTGCGTGGCGAGTATCCGTATATTGTTCCGGTGCTGGAGCACGCCCTTGCAGAGGCCATCGATGCCGGCTGCCTTGGGCAGAATATCCAGGACTCAGGCTTCTCTTTTGATATCGAGATCCGGCTCGGCGCGGGCGCGTACATCTGCGGCGAGGAGACGGCGCTGTTTGAATCGATCGAAGGGAAACGCGGCTTTCCCCGCGTCAAGCCCCCGTTTCCCACCACCTGTGGTGTCTTTGGCAAGCCGACCGTTATCAACAACGTGGAGACGCTCTTCAATGTTCCCCTCATTCTCTCGCGCGGTGTGGAGGAATATCGCCGCATCGGTACGGAAAAGTCCCCGGGGCCGAAGCTGTTCTGCGTTTCGGGCGACGTACTGCAGCCGGGCGTCTTTGAGGTGCCATTCGGCGTTACGCTTCGCGAGCTGATCGATCTGGCTGGCGGCATGGCCGGAGGCATGGCATTGCAGGCCGTGCTGTTCGGCGGCGCGGCAGGGGCGTTCGCCACGCGCGAGCACTTGGACGTCCGCCTCACGTTCGAAGACCTGCGCGCGGCAGGGCTTCCGCTCGGTTCGGGCGTGGTTATGGTGTTCAACGAGAGCCGTGACATGCGCGACGTGCTCAAGCGCCTCGGGCACTTCTTTGCCCACGAATCCTGCGGGAAGTGCTATCCCTGCCAGATGGGCACCCAGCGGCAGAAGGAGATCCTCGAACGCATCGCGGACGACCGCATCCTCCCGGGCGACCTCGAGCGCCTCCAGGATATTGGCTGGACCATGACGGACGCCAGCCTCTGCGGCCTCGGTCAGACGGCCGCCTCCGCCGTCCTCTCCGCCATCAAGCTGTGGCCGGAGCTCTTTGCACAGCCCGCGTGACTTTCTTGCGCTCTATGCCTTTGACGTGCGATTTCCGAGTATCGACAACCTCAGGAGTGTAAATGCCTGATACCGTCTCTCTGACAATCGATGGGGAACAGGTCTCCGTCGAGCGCGGTGCCACCCTGCTCGAAGCTGCCCGGCAGTTGGGGAAGCAGATACCCACCATCTGCTATCACCAGGCGACCACCTCCAATGCCCTGTGCCGGATCTGCGTTGTGGAGATCGAGGGCCAGCGCCTGTTGCAGCCTTCCTGCATCGTGAGGGCGGCTCCCGACATGAAGGTCCAGACACGGAGCCCACGTGTCGATCGAGCCCGAAAGACCATCCTCGAAATGCTCTCCTCCACGATGGACCTTTCCGACGCCTCCGACGTACTTGGCATGATGGATGAGTACGGCGCGAAAAACGATCGTTTCCCTGATGCCGAGCGCCGCGAGGTGCCCCTCAAAGACGATAACCCGATGTACGTCCGGGATTACTCTAAATGCCTCCTTTGTTGGCGCTGTGTGCAGGTTTGTGCCGAGGATGCCCAGTACACATTTGCCCTTAACTTCAACGGCCGCGGCTATGAGACGCAGATCAGCACCTTCTTTGAGAAGGTCATCCCCGAAACAACCTGCGTGCTGTGCGGCCAATGCGTCGGGGTCTGCCCCACCGGCGCGCTGAAGCCCAAACGTGAATACCTGCTGGAGCAGGGCTTGTCCCCGCAGGAGATAACCGTCATGAACACCGGACGGAAGAAACACAAGAAGAAAGTCTAGACCAGGGATTTCTGCACTGGAGCTGTAAATGATCAAACCCGACCGCATGATTCCCACCACTTGCCCGTACTGCGGTGTTGGCTGCCAGGTAAATCTTCACATCCGCCAGGATTTTATCTACAAGGTCACGGGCCGGTTCGACAATCTGGTCAATCACGGCAATTTGTGCGTCAAGGGCCGCTTCGGTGTGGATTTTGTGCATGCGCCGGATCGCCTAACTGCCCCATTGATCCGGTCGGATGGCGCGCTTCGGCCTGCCTCGTGGGACGAGGCGATATCCCGCGTGGCCGCTCGCCTGCGGGAGATCCGCGATCAATACGGTCCGGACTCGATCGGTTTTCTCGTCTCTGCCAAGTGTACGAATGAAGAGAACTACCTGCTCCAGAAGATCGCGCGCGGCCTGATCGGCACGAACAACGTCGATCACTGCGCGCGCCTCTGACACAGCAGCTCTGTGGCCGGTCTGGCCGCGACGCTGGGGTCTGGTGCTATGACGAATTCGATATCGGATATCCGCCAGGCGGAGGTGCTGCTCGTTACCGGCAGCAATACGACCGAGGCCCATCCGGTCATCAGCCTCGAAATGAAGGCTGCCATCCGCCGGCACGGCGCGAAGCTCATCCTGATCGACCCGCGCGAGATCGAGCTGGCGGAGTTCGCCGCGCTCCACCTGCGCCCGCGTACGGGCACGGATGTCGCTGTGTTGAACGCCATGGCCCATGTTCTCATTGGGGAGAACCTGATCCGCCAGGACTTCATCGATGCCCGGACGGAGGGTTTTGCCGGCCTTTCCGAGGCAGTACGCGACTGCACCCCCGAATGGGCGGAGGCGATCTCCGGCGTCCCTGCGGATCTGATCACGGGTGCGGCGCGCCTGTATGGTGGAGCCGCACACGCCGCGATCTTCTGGGCGATGGGGATCACTCAGTCATCGCACGGCGTCGATAATGTGCAGGCGCTGGCGAACCTAGCACTCCTGACCGGCAACTTCGGGCGTCCGGGCACCGGGGTGAACCCCCTGCGCGGCCAGAACAACGTACAGGGCGCCTGCGACATGGGCGGGCTTCCGAACGTGCTGACCGGCTACCAGCCTGTAACCGACGACGCGGCGCGCGCGAAGTTCGAGGCCGCATGGCAGACTGCGTTTCCTATTCCGGCGAAACCGGGGCTCACCGTTACCGACCTGATGAACGGCGCCCTCGAAGGGCACATCAAAGCCTTGTACATCACGGGCGAGAACCCTCTCCTCTCTGACCCGAATCTTCACCACATTCAATCGGCGTTCGAGAAGCTGGAATTTGTTGTTGTCCAGGATATATTCCTGAACGAAACAGCGCAGATTGCAGATGTCGTGCTGCCCGGCGTGAGCTTCGCCGAGAAGGAAGGCACGTACACGAACACCGAGCGCCGCGTTCAGCGTGTGCGCCATGCCATCCCCGCCCTCGACGGCGCCCGTCTGGATCTGGACATCATCTGCGACCTGGGCCGCCGCCTTGCCGCTCCGGAGAGTACTTCTGCGGTGCCCGGTCCTGTTCATCCGGTCTGCAATTGGGACTATTCCGGCCCGGCGGCCGTCTGGGACGAGATCGCCGCCCTCACGCCCTCCATGTCGGGTATTTCCTACGCCCGGCTCGAGATAGGCGGAATCCAGTGGCCTTGCACGTCTGCTGATCATCCCGGAACCCCGATCCTTCACCGGGAGAAGTTCACCCGGGGCCTCGGTCGCTTCATGCCGCTTGTCTACCGTGGACCCATGGAAACACCGGATGAGGATTTCCCGTTCATGTTAAATACAGGCCGCATGCTCCAGCATTGGCACGGCGGCACGATGAGCCGCCGCTCGGCTGGTCTGGATGCGTTGGTGCCCGAGGGCCACATTGAGATTAATATCCTGGACGCGCAGGACATGGGCATTTACCCCGGCGACATGATCCGGGTCACCTCCCGCAGGGGTACTGTGGTTGGGCCTGCCCGCCCCACCGACCGGCTGCCCCGCGGCATGGTCTTCATGACGTTCCACTTTGCCGAGAGCCCTGCAAACGTCTTGACCGGCGATGCAGTGGATCCCGTGGCGAAGATTCCCGAATACAAGGCGAGCGCGGTGCGTATTGAGCGTGTCTAGGCCTGCAAGACTTGCTCTCGGAGGTTGACTGCTATGCTTACCGGTACACATACTCCAACAAAGATTAGTCCGGATCGGGTGGTAACGACCACCTGCCCGTATTGCGGTGTTGGCTGCACCCTGCAATTGCACGTCAAGGATGACTTCATCTATCGGGTGACATCGCCGTTCGATTCTCCGGTGAATCATGGCAATCTTTGCGTCAAGGGCCGTTTTGGCTACGATTTCATTTATCATCCCCAGCGGATAACCTCCCCGCTGGTCCGCAAGTACTTGCTGGAAGGCAAGGCGCTCAGCGGCTCTCGCTCCCCCGAATTCACACAGCGCGGCGCGCACCCCGGCCTCGAACCCGGCTCCTCAGCGCATGACTATGAATGGGTTCCGACCGACTGGGACACGGCCCTCGACATCGTCGCCGACAAACTGGTCGAGATCTACCGGCGCGATGGCTCCGATGCGCTGGCTGTCTATGGCTGTGCGAAGGCCACCAATGAAGACAACTACCTTCTGCAGAAGATCTACCGGGCATTGTTCCGCACCAACAACATCGACCATTGCACGCGTCTGTGCCATGCGGGCAGCGTGATTGCGCTCCAGCAGGCGCTTGGCTCCTCTGCCATGAGCAACACGGCCTCGCAGGTCATCGAGAATGACGTCTTCATTGTCACCGGCTCCAATACCACCGAGAATCATCCCATCATTGCCCTGCAAATGAAGGAGGCGGTCGAGAAGCGCGGCGCCAGGATGATCGTGATCGACCCGCGCCGGATCGAGCTGGTGAATTTTGCGGACCTATGGCTGCCCCTCAAGCCCGGCACCAACGTGCCGGTGTTCACGGCTATGGCCCACGTGATCGTCGAGGAGAACCTCGTCAACGAGGAGTTCATCAAGGCCCGCACGGAGGGCTATGGGGAGTTCCTTTCGAGTCTCGAGAAGTTCACGCCCGAGTACGCCGAGGAGGTCTCCGGTGTCCCAGCCGAGGACATTCGCAAGGCCGCCCGGATGTATGCCACGGCGAAGAACGCCGCCATCTACTGGGGAATGGGCATCTCGCAGCTCTCACACGGTACGGCGAGCGCGCTTGCTCTCATCCACCTGGCGTTCCTCACGGGCCATGTGGGCCGCGAGGGCACCGGTCTTAATCCGCTGCGCGGGCAGAACAATGTGCAGGGTACCAGCGATGTTGGCACCATGCCGTTCCATTACCCCGGCTACATGCGCGTGGATAATGAAGAAAATGCTGCCAAATGGGAGCAGGCATGGAACATTGAGCCGGGTGGTCTCTCTCGCAGGCTCGGCCTTACGACCACCGAGATCCTTGGTCATGCGTATCCCGGGGGTATCCGCGCCCTCTACATCATGGGCGAAAACCCCATGATGTCGGAGCCGAACCTCAACGTCACGCGCCAGCATATGCAGGAGCTGGAATTCCTCGTCGCGCAGGATCTCTTCATTAACGAATCAGGCGTGTTCGCGGACGTGTTTCTCCCGGCTACCCCATTTGCTGAGAAGGAAGGGACATTTACCAACACCGACCGGCGGGTCCAGCGCGTCCGTCCTGCCCTTTCCCCGCGCGGTAGTGCCCGCGCTGATTGGAAGATCCTTTGCGATCTGGCCAACCGGCTGGAAGCGCGGTTGGGCCGCCCCAATACAGCCAGATGGGACTACAGCCATCCTTCCGAGATCTTCGCCGAAATGGCAAGCGTCGTCCCGGACTTTGCCGGCATCACCTATGACCGGATCGACAAACTTGGCTTGCAATACCCCGTCTGGGACAAGGATCACCCCGGCACTCCAACGCTGTTCATCGATTCATTCCCGCGCGGCAAGGGCAAGTTCACGCCTCTGGAGTTCATCCCGGTAATGGAAGAGGCCGACGATGAATTCCCGTTCATTCTCACGACCGGACGCGTCCTCGAGCATTGGCATGGCGGCACGATGACGCGGCACTCCGCCCTGGATGATGTCTATCCGGAAGCTCGACTGCAGATTCATCCTGCAGATGCCGAAATGCATGGAATCTCGGATGGTATGCCGGTTCGCGTGACGTCCCGCAGGGGAACGGTGATACTCCGCGCCAGCGTCACCGAAAAGACCACGGTGGGTGTGGTCTTCATCCCGATGCACTTCGCCGAGGCTGCCGCGAACCTCTTGACCAACGATGCTCTCGACCCCCAGGCTAAGATTCCCGAGTTCAAAGCCTGCGCCGTGCAGGTTTTCCCGGCCCACGAGAGCGAGTTGCCAAATCCCGGCGCCGTTCTCGACCGTGGCCGCTACTAGCTCGAATTCAAAAAGCCTCCATACCGGAGGCTTCTTTTTTCCTCTTTTCCCGACACTTCACTTCTTGCTGCTCATGCTTCACGGATGAAAACCGACGATTCTCGACTCACGAATCTCGGTTCACGAATTACGCTTCACTCTCTCAAATTCATCGGTGCTCTGTCACCCCCACCTGCCTGCACATATCCAGTACCGGGCAGGTCGAGCACTTCGGCAGCTTGCCCGTGCAGATATGCTTCCCAAACGGCACCAACAGCCGGTTGATATCGATCCAATGCTTCTTCGGCAGCACTGCCTCCAGCGCCAGCATGGTTCGTTCGGGCGAGGCCGCTTGCACATATCCCCATCGGTTCGTCGCCCTGTGCACGTGCACGTCCACGCTGATGAACGGCTCATGGCAGGCGACGCCGAGGACCAGGTGCGCGCACTTGGGTCCCACTCCCGCAAAGGATTGCATGAGCTCTGCATCGCATGGCAACCGCCCGTTGTAGTCCTTGAGGAGCCGCTTCGCGATGGTCAGGATCTGCTCGGCTTTTCGGTCGTGGAATGTGCATGAATGTATAAGGGCGTCGATCTCCCCCACGCTCAGTTTGCTCATCTGGGCAGGCGTGCGCGCGCGTTCGAACAGCTTCTGCGCTGTCGGAACCGTGACCTCGTCATACGTCCGGATGGAGATCATGCAGGCGGCCAGTTGCTCGAACGGGCTGTCGAACCCCGACTCGGCCAGTTCGAACATCGCAGCCTTCGGCCACGGCTTCACTGCCTGCTCGATCGCGTCGAGTGCCCGGTCAATATCGAACGCCTTCTTGCTCACCGATAAGTCCCTTTGTTACAGATAACGCCGGAGCGCAAAGGGCGTTCCTGGGATTGCTGCTTACGCTGTGTTCAGCTCGTTGGTCAGATCGTGCGTTACTTCCAGACTGTTCTTTTCCTTCTCGCTCTTGCGGTCTGGTACATACACCTCTGGAACGAATGTCTGGTCCGTGATGGGCGGGCGGACGTAGCCCTCTTCCCTCTGTCTCGGCGGCAGCATGATCGGCTCCGGCGTAAGATCCTCGTAGGGGATCAGGCTCAGCAGGTGCCGGATGCAGTTCAGCCGCGCGCACTCCTTGTTATCCGCATTCACCACGTACCAGGGAGCCTGCTTGATATCTGTGTGGGCGAACATGGCATCCTTCGCCCTCGAGTACTCCATCCAGCGTGCCCGTGATTCCGTATCCATCGGGCTGAGCTTCCATCGCTTCGTCGGGTCATCGATCCGGGACTGGAATCGATGCTCCTGTTCCTTATCGCTGACCGAGAACCAGTACTTGATCAGGATGATTCCTGACCGGACCAACATCCGCTCGAACTCCGGCACGGAGCGCAGGAACTCCGCATACTCCTCCTCCGTGCAGAATCCCATCACGTGTTCCACGCCAGCCCGGTTGTACCAGCTTCGGTCGAACAGCACCATTTCGCCCGCCGCCGGCAGATGCGCCACATAGCGCTGGAAATACCATTGCGTCTTCTCGCGCTCGGTGGGCGCTGGCAGCGCGACGACCCGGCAGGCGCGCGGGTTGAGGCTTTCGGTGATGCGCTTGATCACGCCGCCCTTGCCGGCCGCATCCCGCCCTTCAAAGATCACGACCACCTTGAGATTCTTGAATCGGATCCACTCCTGCAATTTCGTCAGCTCGATTTGCAGGCGCGCCAGTTCCTTCTCGTAGAACTTGCCCCCGACTTTGATGGATTCCTGAGCCGTCGTCGATGGGCTGGGTTTCGATATGGTATCCGCCGTGATGCTCGCAGTGCCTTCCCCGCCCTCCGAGCCGTTCCCGGAATGTTTCTTGCCGTCCTTCTTATCTTTCTTTGACATCTTCTCCTCCACATAACACGCCTGGGGCGCCTTTGGCTGCGCGTTTGTCGACGGATGAAGCGGATGCGGTCACGTTGCGCTCCCCACTGCTATGGGTATTATACAGCGGCTCCACTGGCTCGGCTCGGTCGATTCAGTGCTCGGTGTTCGTTTGCCCGGGGCGGTACACCCACCGCCAATCGATGCCCAGGAACGCCGAGTCGTATTCCCTTTGATCCGCTGGCTCCAGCAACTTCTCCGAGGCTGGCGGGATCAAAGGCACCGCCTTGCGGGCGTAGAACCGCCGATAGAGCTGGACCGCGCCCTGCTCATCCCATGCATAGTTCAGAGGGTCGCAGCGTGCGATGTCGAACGGCTTCGTATAGCCGCGTAGGACCTTCCGACAGTTCTCGCTGAAATATGCCTCAAAGTAGCTCATGACCAGTTCACGCACGCTCCGATAGACCGGATCGCGGTAGCGCAGCCATGGATAGTTGGATTTTGCCACGCAGCCCCACCGGTCGTGCCGTCGGAACACCGCCAGCACATGGTCATCGTCCTGCTTGACGCCATTGGCATCCGTGAGTGGGACGAGGTCAACGAGCAAACCCGGGTCGCCCAGCCGACGCAGGGCGAGTGCAGCGAACAGTCCGCCGTCCAGGCAATGACATTGACCATCCTTCATCACGTCCAGTGGGCACCGGTCTCGCTCCTCGCCAATGTATGCCAGGCTGTCGAGATACCGTTGGACATCGATCGGGCTGCGCAGTCCCTGGAACGTCTGCCGGAGCGCTGCGGGAAGCCTCTTCTCGAATTCGGTGGTCAAAGACATCGATCCTCCTCTGAACTTGCGCGGGTTTGGGCCGTCATCTCCGCAATTCTACGCCTTGGTAAGGGCAACCCGCAACACCGCGGCCCTTGTGTTGTGCGATAGGGGATTATCGAGCAAAGAGTCTATTGACGTTTTCCGACCAAAACTGTAAACTCACCCGGATTAACTCAGAGAGGCAGGCAACCGTTGGCGGCCAGGCAGCGTCGGCGTATTTCCACGTTTTCAGTCTTTCGAAATCGATCCTTTGGTCTGCTTTGGTCCGGTGAGCTGGTCTCTGGAATGGGTAGCGCGCTTACTACCCTGGCTTCCTCCATCCTTGTCTTTCGCGCAACCGGCACAGCGCTGAGTGTCGGCCTGATGCTCATGGCTACGGCTGGGCCGACCATTCTTGTAGGTCTGGTGGCGGGCGTGTTCGTGGATCGCTATGATCGCAAGCGCATCCTCCTGGCCGCAGACCTCTCGCGCGCTTTCCTGATCTTTCTCATCCCCTGGCTGATCCAATTCAATATTGTCTGGCTCTATGTGATTGTTGCGGTCTCCAGCGCCATCAACCAGTTCTTCGATTCTGCACAGGCCAGTCTCATGCCCGAGGTCGCTACCGAGGAGGAATTGGCCGCAGCCAACTCCCTGATGGGCATCAGCGAGGTGGGCTCCACGACCGTTGGCTTCGCGGCGGCCGGCATCATTGCTTCGAGCTCCAACATCAATTGGGCGTTCTACCTGGACGCGCTTTCATTCCTGGCCTCCGCCACGCTGGTCTTTCTCGCTCATCTGCCCGCTCTGCCGGTGGTGGAAGACACCAGCCTCGGCGCGGTCGGCCGCAACTTGAGGGCCGGCTTGCGGACGGTCCGTGATGTCGTGCCGTTGCGCTCGCTTTTCATCGTCGTCGTGCCGATCTTTCTGATCTTCGGCTTGCAGAACTCCTTGTTCCTGCCGTTCATGTTGAACGCGCTGCGCGCCACCGAGTTCCAGTTTGGGATACAGCAGGCGGTGGAAGCCGTGGGGATCGCCCTCGGCAGCTTCCTGATGATCCGCTATGTCGACCGCATCCGGGAGGGCCAGTGGTTGTTCCTGAGCTACATGCTCATCGGGTTGGCTTCCATTGCGTACGCGTTCTCGCCGACGGTGGCGTTCGCCATCTGCATGGTGGGTCTCTCGGGCATCGTGAATGCCCCGTCCTTCATTGGCCGCCAGTTGCTCATCCAACGCTCCACCCCGCGCGAAATGCGCGGCAGGGTGAACAGCGCCTTCTTCGTGGTGCGCGATGTCATGTTCGTCCTGGGTATGTCGGCGGCGGGGCTGGCCGACCTCTTTGACGTGCGGCTCCTGTTCCTGGTCAGCTCGGTCGGGCTGATGATCGCGGGCGCGGGCGTCCTGATCATGCCCGGCCTGGGAGAATCGGCCGCCGAGTGGAAACGGCTCTTCAGCCTCTTGCGCGGCGCCGAAGCGGCTCCCCGGTTGGGGAGGGGGCGCGTGGCCTCGCTGGCCGATATCGACTTCTTCGTGGGATGCATGCCTCAGCTTGCGGGTATGAGTGCGAAGGACCGCAAGCGTCTTGCCGAGCAAACCCTGGTTGCCGAGGCGCCCGGGGGCAAGATCGTCGTGCATCGGGGCGAGCGCAGCGATGCGGCCTACTTCATTCTCAAGGGCACCGTCGGCGTTGGATTGATCAAGGATGACGACTATGTGATCCTGAACTACCTGAAACAAGGCGATTTCTTTGGCGAAGTAGCCGCCCTCACGGGTAGCGAGCGCACCGCGAATGTGATCACCGAGGAAGACAGCCAGTTCCTCATTATCCCTTCGAAGGTGCTTCATCAACTGGCGCGCCAGTACGATGGCTTGAGACAGCTCTTCTTCACGACCATGGAGCAGAGGCTGAGCAGCGTCGATCTGCCGCTCGGCACCTTGTTGGATCAGGGGATGCTGAGAGACCTGCGTACAAATCGGGTTGAGACAGTCCTTTAGGAGAGTTCGATGACGGATCAGCTGGATACGATCGAGAGTTTGCAGCATCGACTTGCGGAGCGCGAAGAGCAATATCGCCGGTCTGAGCGGGTGCAGACGGCGCTCTACGAGATTGCGGATGCTGCCAGCTCGGTGACCGATATGCAGGAGTTCTATGCGAGGCTGCATGAGATCATCGCGCGCCTGATCTACGCGAAGAACTTCTTCATTGCGATCCTGGATCGGGATAGCGGGGTGCTGAACTGGCCCTACCATGTGGATGAGAAGGACGCCGGCGAGTGGCCCGCCGCGCCCTACCGCGAGGACAAGGGCGTAACTTCCTACGTGCTTCGCACGGGCAAGAGCTTGCATGGAGCCGCCGACGTCTCCGGCCTGATCAAGAGCGGGGAGCTCGAGATCATTGGCACGCTGGCGCATGACGCCATTCTGATCCCTCTGAAGGTCGACTCCAATATCCTCGGAGCCCTGTGTATCCAGAGCTACACCGAAGGCTTGGGCTACACCGAGCAGGACGTTCAGCTCCTAGAATTTGTCGGTCAGCATATCGCTACGGCGCTTCTGCATGCCCGCCTCATCGAGGAGACGCTCCAGCGGAACAACGAGCTTGCCAT
>DATKAF010000367.1:0-6973 GCA_035498395.1 Anaerolineales bacterium | reverse complement strand
GAACAACCTGCTGAACGACTATACCGACTTCAGCCGGGGCATCGACAAGGACAACTATTTCCGGACGCAGTACGGTGTCCACCCGCTGGCGCAGGGCTTCTGGGACAAATCCACGCACCTGCGCTGGTTCATCGTCAGCGGGGCGCTGGCCACGCTGGCAGGCGTGTGCGCGGTACTCTATACCAACTTTGCGCCGATCGTGCTGATCCTGTTCGGGGTAGGCGCGTTCATCCTGCTCTTCTATACCTATCCGCTCAAGTATTTTGCGATCGGCGAGCTGTCGATCTTCCTGATCTGGGGCCCGCTCATGATCGGCGGCGTGTTCTACGTGCTGACAGGCGTCTGGGATTGGATGGTCATCCTGGCGAGCATCCCGGTCGGTCTGAATGTCGTCACCATCAACCTGGGCAAGCACACCGACAAGGCCAAGGAAGACATCGTCAAGGGCGTACGCACGCTGCCGGTGCTGATCGGCGAGACCGCCGCGCGCTACGTGACCATCGGAGCCATCGTCCTGTCCTATTTCATCACGTTCTATCTGATCCTGGTGCCGCACTTCTTCACGCCGGTGCTGCTGCTGGTGCTGGTGGCGTATAAGCCCGCCATGGCCGCCATCCAGCGGCTGTCCAAGCCGCGGCCCGATGGCCCTCCGCCGGGCTATCCCATCTGGCCGCGCTGGTTCTCGACCGTCTGCTTTGTCCACAACCGCGTGTTCAGCAACTGGTTCGTGCTGGCGCTCATCATCGACACGTTGATCCGCACCTTCCTGCCAACCTTCTGGCACTAAGTCTTGCAGCAACTCAAATGGCAAGCGGCGCGGCCGGTGCATACCTGCCGCGCCGCTACGTTTGGAGCGAAACATGAGAAGACTGATCGAGGTGACGTTCGAAAGCCTGGACGGTGTGATGGATGCGCCGGACATCGTGCAAGAGGCTCGCCCATATTTCCTTGCGGATCCAGAGCACGACAAATACGCCCGGGATCGGCTCTTTGCCGCAGACGCGCTACTACTGGGCCGCAAGACGTACGAGGCCTTTGCCCGATCGTATCCGCAGATGGCGGCATCGCAGCGCGATGTCCCGAAGGACTTCGTGGATTACATGAACAGCATCCCGAAATATGTCGCTTCCACGACCCTGCAATCCGCAACCTGGAACGCGACCATCATCAAGGGCGACGTCGCCGAAGAAGTCCGCAAGCTGAAGGAGCAGCCGGGCCGCGACATCGTCAAGTACGGCACCGGGCAGCTGGATCGGGTGCTATTCAGCCATAACCTGGTGGACCTGCTGAGCATTTATGTATATCCGTTCATCCTGGGCCACGGAACGCGGCTGTTCGAAGGCGTCGGGCTCACCACGCACCTGAAGCTCGCCGATGTCCGCCGGCTCAAGAACGGGACGGTAATACTGGACTACAGCCGGGAGTAAGCGGGCCGCTGCGTGGTCCTTTAGCCCTCCAAACGGATCTTCAACGCGGGCCGCACGCCGTAGTAGCGCAGATCGACGCGCCCATAGCTCTTGATATTGCTGCGCGCACCGATGAAGGCTGCGCGCGACGAGCGGCCATCGTGGATCTGGAGCTGCGTTCGTGTCCACCACCATGAGCAACCGCGCCGCACGCCATCCTCCACGATGTAATCCTTCTCTACCCCCTTGTCATAGACATACAACCGGCAGCCGTCGGGTTTCGCGGCCCTGGCAAACTCGGTTCCCACGGTGCGGCGCCTGATGGCGCTGCTGTTCCCATCCCGCGGATCTGTGAAGTCTTTGATCTCCGCTACGCTGAGCAGGAATACCCTATCCTCGGTGTCAGGGCTGCCCTCTCCGTTGTCACCGCAGCGCGTGAGCTTGATGAGCTGCCTTTCGGCCGTCGTGAACGCGGCTTCATAGAACTCGCTGTTCAACCACATCCGCAGGTCGCAATCACGCCAGGTGGTAACTACGTACTCCCCGTGATAGCGCTTGCAGTCCAGAAGGTACTCGCTGACCACGAACAGCTCATCGCCCGAGTTGCGCAGCACCCGCCACGCAACGGGCGTCCTGTCAGCGCCGCCCGCTGTCTGCGGGTACGCGCCGAAGGCGATGACGTCGCCGAACTTCGCGCTCCGGAAAGGTACAGCGGCCGCGTGAAGCTCTTGCGCCTCCTTCCTGCTGTTCAGATCGGGATCCGACATGGCTGCATCCGATTGTACCCGGCGCAGGTCGGCTGCACGCGGGCCGCCGGTCTTGCAAAACGACAAGACTTCCGGAGCGTGTCGAGCTTCGGAAGTCTTGTCATGGCCGGCGCAGGCTGGGTTCGCTAAGGACGTTTTGGCCTGCCGCCGCCAAACTGGCCCCCTCCCGGTAATCGTCTGGATCGTGTGTGTTTCAATGCATGGCCTCAGTCTCCCGCCGCGCCCGCTTTCACTGGCGCGCGCATCTCTTCGATCTGCCGCCTCAGGCGCGGTACGCGCAAGGCGTTGTAGAGCAGGTACAGCGGCAGGATGTTCAGTAAGGATGCCAGCGGATAGTACTTCCAAAGCAGGGCTGTGACCGCGCCCATCGAAACCACGGTGAAGTCCAGGAACAGCGAGAGGAAGGCGAATACGCCCGATTCGGCGAAGCTCTGGCCGCGTGCCAGCCATACGACCACACCCACCAGGAAATGGTTCGCCAGGATGAACGCCAGCATGCCGAGGATCAAGGCAGGCGCGCCGTCTGCGTGCAGCGGCGCCGCGGCTTCATCAACCAGGGCATACACCAGACCTGCCAGCCCGGCCGAGAGCACGTGCGCCCCGATGTTGAAGCACTGGATGTACCACGGGTACTTGTGCCATGCCCATTCGACGAGGTGCGCGACGATGATGACGAACATCGCGCCGGCCGCGCCGTACTCGACGAACGCAAACCCGTATACGAACCAGGCGATGCTATAGTTCGTCCGGTCGTTCGGGCCTTCCACTTTGAGCGTCTGCGCGATGGCCCCCAGGACGGCCAGCAGGTATAACCCTGGGTTCGCCCACGGGAGCCGGGGTAGCATCGATGCCGTGAGCGCCAGCCCGACCAGCAGGATGCCGAAGATGTAGATCTTTGCAGCGTTGGATAAGTTCTTCATTGTTGCTCTCTTCTACTCAGTACCTCTACTGAGTACCCTTCTGCGAGAGAGAGCAAGAGGCGGCCTGGCAACCGTGGGGCGTGATGTTCATGCGCTCGCCCTGTAGGCCCGTGGCTTTGCGTCCCTGCCTTTCGACAGGTTTGCCGTTTCTTTGCCTGGCTTGATTCATGTCTTCCATCGCCATTGATCCGTCTGGTGGGACCTGCCGGCTCGGGTTATTCGCCCCAGTAATCGGTGTTCCAGCCGACGGTATTCCAGCCCACGCTGTTCCAGCCGACTGTGTTCCAGCCCACGCTGTTCCAGCCGACCGTGTTCCAGCCCACGCTGTTCCAGCCGACGCTGCCCATGGAGATGGGGTCGCTGCCGCTGGAGAGCATGGCGCTCGGCGCGACGCCCGTGTTGGATGTGTCCAACGATGTGCCATTGACGGCACCGTCAATGTCCAGCATGCCCGCGCCCGCCGAGGCCGGATCATATCCAGCCCAGCCCTGGCGCGCCGTGCTCATCAGGCGATACTTCACCTGGTCGGGGTTAAGGTTCGGCTCGTCCTGGAGCAGGAGCGCCACCGCGCCGCTCACGACCGGGGCTGCCATCGACGTGCCAGACATGCGGAAGTAGTAATCGTCCACGCGGTTGGCCGGGTGGTTGACGTAGATGTTGCCTGACGTGCTTGAGAGCAGGCTGATGATATTCTTGCCCGGCGCGACGATGTCGGGCTTGGAGAAGCCATCTTCGGTGATGCCGTAGGCGGAGAACCCCGCGAGCACATCGTCGGAGATGTCCACGGTGCCGTTGTCGTTGGCTGCGCCGACCACGATGGCGAACGGGTCGTTGGCGGGCGGGAACATGATGCCCGCGCCGCTGTTGCCGGCCGAGACCACCACGACGATCCCGTTGAACCACAGGATCTCCACCGCCGCATCGATCGGGCTGGTGTTATATGCTTCCGCGACCGAGCTGTTCAGCGAGATGTTCACGACCTTGATGTGGTAGGTGTCGCGGTTGTCGTAGACCCACTGCAAGCCGCGGATCAGGTCCGAGCCGTAGGCCATACCGATATCGTTGGCGACCTTCACGCTCACCACGCCGGAGCCTGGAGCCATGCCCGCCCATTGCTTGCCGGACATGCGCCCGTCGCCGGCGATGATGCCCACCACGTGCGTACCGTGGCCGTAGCCATCGGCGATGGTGGAATTATCGACCGTCGTCACCGAGGCGATGAGCCGGCTGGTATCCGAGCCTGCCACATTCAGGTCTGCGTGGGGGTTGATCCCGCTATCCACGACGGCCACGTTCACGCCGGAGCCGTCCAGGTGCAGACCCTTCCAAACCGCGTCCGCGTTCACGGCGCGGTCGTACACGTTCTGGAGCGCGCTGTACTCGATGCGCACGTCGTCGAACAGCATGCTGCCGCCGTCGCCATAAGAGGCGACCCGCAGGCGCAGCAGCGTGCTGGCTCCGGCGAACGGCAGCAGGTCGAAGCTCTCCGCTGCCTGCCCGAGGTCGTTGTCGCTGTCGGTCCACGTCCGCAGGGCGGTCCAGTTGGAGCCGTCCGCAGAGGCCTCCAGGGTGACGGCGTCGTTGCCATTGGCGCCGGCGAGCTGGTTATCGCGCCAGAGCGTCAGTGTGGCGCTGATGGCATGCGAGAGATCGGCCGCGCGATAGATGGAGTCTCCAGCGGTCGCGCTGGTCACGGACAGGCAGGAGCCGCCATTGGCGCAGGCCGCGCCGGATACGACGCGGATGTTGCCGCCCGCAAAGCCGGCGCCTGCTGCATCACTCTCGGCCCAATCGCCCAGCCAGGCCTGTGTCCCATCGCTCTCGCTGTAGGTGGAGAAATTGAACTGATCGGCGACGGTACTGGAGTTCGGAGCTGCATCGCTGCGGATCTGGGCGCTGTAACTTACCTTGACGTTGTCGATGTAGATATAGCGGTTGACCGTGCCCGACCCGATAAATCGGATGACGGTCTGCTGGTTTGCATAGGATTGGATGTCGAACGAGGCGGTCTTCTGGTTCGAGTCAGCCACGTTCAACGCGTAGGTCGCCAGGGTGGTCCAGTTTGCACCACCGTCCGCAGAGACCTGCGCCAGCACGCTGCCGGCCGTGCCGTTAGTGCTGCTACGCCGGTAGTTGAACGTGAGCGTAGCCGTGGTGGCATCCTTGAGGTTCACCGGGCGGCTTATGCCCTTGCCTTGAATACTAACACTGGCCGCGCCGATGCGCAGGCAGTACCCGGACGCGCAGGTCGAGTTCGAGACCACGCGCACCTTTCCGAGGCCGGCGCCGTCGCCTTCGCCAAGCTCGGTCCAGTTGCCGGCCCAGCTTACGGTTCCGGTATCGCCCGCGTAGGAGATGGCCGGGAAGGTATCGTATACAGTCAGGTTCGCCAGGGCGCTGTTAAACAGCGGCGCGTCCGCCGAGATCCAGCGCACGTTCCGGTTCTGCGCCAGCTTGAGGATGCGCTTGCCCTTCAACTGGGCGGAGAAACTGGAGATCATGCTGAATTTCCGGCCCAGCCGCCCGCCTTCCTTCGTGACCTCCGCGTCCAGCTCGCCATCCTTATCCTGCCCGCGCGTGACCCTCTGGACGATGACCATGAAGGTTGCGTCGGGGTTGTCCGCCGCCATTTCCAAAAGGCGCGGATCGGCCTTGAGCTCGCCGTCCCCGCTGCCCGCCTGGGCGATGGTGGATACGTTGCCGACGATGCCGATTGCCAGGGCAAGAGTTACGCCCGCTCTAAAGAGTATTCGCTTGAGCCGCATGTTTTCCTCCGTCCGGTTCTATGCGCTAACCGCCAACCGGATTAGTCCTGATGCTATTCTCCCGCCCGGAAGGGATAAATGGAATACGTAAGACTACGTATCTTTTTGAGGCGCTCGCCATTACTGTTATGTAACCGGTTACATCGGCGAGGCGCACTTTCCGAGGCTGGGGTAGGGCAGAGGCCTACACAGCCTACACAGGCTACACAGTACGGCTAGATTTCGCGAATTCTGTGTAGGCTGTGTAGTTCGGAGGGACTAGGCGGGCCGGGTAACGGCTAAGACACCCTATACAGCCTATACAGCCTATACAGCCTATACAGCACGGCTAAATTACGCGAAGTCTGTATAGGCTGTTTACCCCCAGCCGGGGGCTTCGGTCCGATTTCCATTCTTAGGATGAAGGAGACCGAAAACGAACCAATTTGCGGCTTCCTGTCGCGCAATCGTAAGGCGTGCCGCGCGCTCTCCGCAGTACAATCACACTATGACCGCCCCAGAATCCATCTGCCAGCTCGTGGACCGCTTCCGCGAGAACCTGGAGGCCTATAAGTCGTCACGATACAACGAGACCCAGGCGCGGCGGGAGTTCATCGACCCGCTGTTCACGGCGCTCGGCTGGGATATCGATAACCGGCAGGGGCTTGCCGAAGCCTACAAGGACGTGGTCCACGAAGCCACGCTCGAGATCGAAGGCGAGACCAAGGCGCCCGACTACGCCTTTCGCATCGGCGGGACGCGCAAGTTCTTCGTCGAGGCCAAGAAGCCGTCCGTCAAGCTGGAGACGGATATCCACCCGGCCTACCAGTTGCGGCGCTACGCATGGTCGGCCAAGCTGCCATTATCCATTCTCACCGACTTTGAAGAGTTCGCCGTGTACGATGCGCGGCAGCGGCCCGACAAGACCGACAAGGCTTCCACGGGCCGCGTCATGCTCTTTCACTTCCCTGACTACGTGGAGAAATGGGACGAGCTTGCCGGGATATTCTCCAAGGAGGCGGTGCTTCACGGCTCCTTCGATAAGTATGCCGTAGGCACGAAGGGCAGGAAGGGAACCGCGGAGGTCGACGATGCCTTCCTGGGTGAGATCGAGCGCTGGCGCGACCTGCTGGCAA
>DATKAF010000366.1:0-12750 GCA_035498395.1 Anaerolineales bacterium | reverse complement strand
CCGTACCAGGTAAACTCACGGCTGGTGGATAAGGCCGGCAAGGACGTTATCGTGATGCACTGTCAGCCGGCGCATCGCAATCGGGGGCTGACCGACGATGTGGCCGATCAGCCGCACGCGGTCATCTTCCCCCAAGCGCACAACCGCCTGCACGCGCAAAAAGCCGTTCTGGCTCGCTTATTTGGTGTCGCGTAGTTTACTAAGGTGAATTCATGAACAGTGCAGACTACATCAAGCTTGAAGAGGAATACGGTGCTCATAACTATCATCCGTTGGATGTCGTCATCACCCGCGGGGAAGGCGTCTGGGTGTACGACGTGGAGGGCAGGCGCTATCTCGACTGCCTCTCGGCTTACTCCGCCTTGAACCAGGGGCACGTGCACCCCAGGATCCTGGATGCTCTGCTTACGCAGGCGCGCAAAGTGACCCTGACATCGCGTGCCTTTCGCAACGATCAGTTACCGCTCCTGTACAAGGAGCTCTCTGAGATGACGGGCTACGGGATGTCACTCCCGATGAACAGCGGCGCGGAAGCGGTGGAAACTGCGGTCAAGCTGGCGCGCAAGTGGGCTTACCGTGTCAAAGGCGTGCCTCGTTATCAGGCCGAGATCATTACCGTTGCCGGGAATTTCCACGGTCGCACTACCACGATTGTCTCCTTCTCCACAGAGCCGTCCTACCGCGAGGATTTCGGGCCGTTCACCCCCGGCTTCGTCAACGTTCCATATGGGGATGCCAGCGCCATCGAGAAGGCCATCAATGGCAATACAGCCGCGGTGTTGCTCGAGCCGATCCAGGGAGAACGCGGCGTCATCATCCCACCTGCGGGCTACTTGCGCGCCGTAGCCGACATGTGCAAGAAGAACCATGTGCTGTTCATCGCAGACGAGATCCAGACCGGCCTTGGCCGCACCGGCAGGCTCTTTGCATGCGACTATGAGGATGTGCGCCCGGATATCATGATTGTTGGCAAGGCGCTTGCAGGCGGCTTCTATCCGGTTTCGGCGATCCTGGCCGACGAACCTGTCCTTGGCCTGTTCACTCCGGGCGAGCATGGTTCGACCTTTGGAGGGAATCCACTCGCCGCCGCGGTTGCGCGCGCCTCGTTGGCAGTCATCCGCGACGAAGAGCTTGCGCAGCGGGCCGAGGAAGTGGGCACCTATTTCATGGAGCAACTGGCGGAGATACCGACGCCCCATGTGAAGGAGGTGCGCGGGAGGGGACTGCTGATTGGGGTCGAGCTGAAGCCGCAAGCGGGCGGCGCGCGCCGCTTCTGCGAGGCGTTGCAGCAGAAAGGTATCCTTGCCAAGGAGACTCACGAGAACGTCGTGAGGTTTGCCCCGCCCCTGATCGTCGACAAAGAGGTCATTGATTGGGCTCTTCCCGCTATTAGGGATGTGTTCAATATGAAATAACCATGGGCTTCGGGGACCGTGCCTGAGGGGCGCTGTGTCCGGTGCCGTAAATCGGAGGGCTAATGAACATAGGGATACCAAAAGAAAGACGGCCATTTGAATACCGGGTTGGCTTGTCGCCTGCGGGCGTGCAGGTGCTCACGCAGAGCGGGAATGCGGTGTTCGTGGAGCATGAGGCCGGAGCCGGGGCTGGATTCAGCGACACGAGCTACCAGGAGGCGGGAGCAACCCTTGTCTACTCGACCGAAGAGGTCATGGGTCGGGCGGACCTGATCGTCAAGGTCTCGCGGCCTCTGCCCGAGGAATTGGTGTGGCTCCGGGACGGTTGTACGCTGGCCGGTTTCCTGCACCTGGCCTCTGCCCAGCAGGACAAGATCGACATACTGCTCGAGAAGAGGATCACGTCGATCGCATTTGAACAGATCCAGGCGCCGGATGGAAGCCTGCCCGTGTTGCGGCCGTTCAGCCAGATCGGCGGCGCCATGGCAGGGCAGGTGGCGGCGCGCCTGCTCCAAAACAACTGGGGCGGAAAGGGCATTCTGCTCGGCGGTGTTCCGGGAGTTGCGCCTGCCGAGGTCGTCGTGCTGGGCGCCGGCGTCGTCGGAAGCTATGCCACCCAGACCCTGGTAGGCATGGGCGCACACGTCACGGTTCTCGACCGCGACCTGCTGGCGCTCCAGCGCCTGTGGGACCGCTTCAGCTGCATCACGACCCTCATCTCCACCAGCCGCAACATCGAGCGTTCCGTTGCGTTTGCCGATGTCCTGGTCGGTGCTGTTCTCATTCCGGGTCAGCGTGCCCCAGTCCTGGTCTCGCGCGAGATGGTGAAGGGCATGAAGCCGCGCTCGGTCATCGTGGACATCAGCATCGACGAGGGCGGGTGTGTGGAAACCTCGCGTCCCACCACGCACGAGCATTCCACCTATGTCGAAGAGGGGATTGTGCACTATTGTGTGCCAAACATGCCCGGTGCGGTTGCCCGTACCGCCACGCACGCATTTGTCAATTCGGCGATGCCCTACATTGCCGAGATCGCTGCGAATGGTTCGGAAGCCATCCTGAGCAATCCGTCCATCGAAGCTGCTGTGAATACATACAACGGCGAGGTGCGTCACCTCGTTCGGCTCGCCGATTTGAAGGAGAACTAAGATGGACTGGACCACTCAATACAAGTCGCGCGTGGTGAGCGCCGATGAAGCCGTCGAATGCATTCAATCAGGCAACCGCCTGTTCATGACTGGCAACGTGTCGGTGCCGCAGCAATTGTTGGCTGCGCTCGTCCGGCGGGCGCCGGCTCTGAAGGATGTCGAGATCTGCCAGGCGCTTTCCGTCGGCCCCGCGGACTACGTCAGCCCGGCTGTCGAAGGTCACCTGCGTGTCAACACGCTCTTCATCAGCGCCAACGTGCGCAAGGCGGTGCAGGAAGGCCGCGCCGACTTCACGCCCGTGCTGCTTTCGGAATTCCCCTTGCTGTTCAAGAACGGTGTGTTGCCGGTCGATGTGGCGCTTGTCCACGTTTCTCCTCCCGATGAGCACGGCTTCTGCTCGCTGGGGGTCGAGGTTGGCCTCACCAAATCCCCGGCAGAGTCGGCCAAGATCATCATCGCCGAGGTTAATGAGCAGATGCCCCGCACGCTGGGCGACTCATTCATTCACGTCAGCCGGATCAATTGCATCGTCCCGGTGAATTATCCGGTGGCCGAGCTCCCGCAGGGTGGGGAGGGCGCCGATCCGATCAGCGAGAAGATCGCCAGTTACATCGCGGATCTGATCCCGGATGGCGCCACTATGCAAATGGGCATTGGGTCGATCCCTGATGCCGTGCTCAACTTCCTTGGCGGCAAGCGCGACCTCGGCATCCACAGCGAGATGTTCTCGGACGGCGTGGTTCGGCTGGTCGAGAAGGGCGTCATCACGAACGCCCGCAAGTCCCTGCACCCGGGCAAGATCGTCGTGGGCTTCATCCTGGGTACGCAATCCCTGTATAAGTGGGCAGACGACAACCCGCTCTGCGAGTTCCACCGCCAGGAGTACGTCAACGACCCATATGTCATCGCACAGAATGACAAGATGGTGGCGATCAACTCCGCCATTGAAGTAGATCTGACTGGCCAGGTCTGCGCCGACAGCATCGGTCCCAAGTTGTACAGCGGCGTAGGAGGACAGCTCGACTTCATCTACGGCGCTTCCCGCGCCAAGGGCGGCGTTCCGGTCATTGCTCTTCCGAGCACCACCACGCTCCGCGACGGCACCTTGGTCAGCCGCATCGCGTGCATGCTGAAGCAGGGCGCGGGCGTTGTGACAAGCCGAAACCACGTCCACTACATTGTGACCGAATACGGCGTCGCCAGCCTGTACGGCAAAACCATTCGCCAGCGGGCGCAGCAGCTCATCAACATTGCTCATCCCGATTTCCGCGCGGAACTCGAGAAGCAGGCGAAGGCGCTCAACTACATGTAGGTCGTACGACCTTACACCAAACAACGGGCCCGGCATTCGCCGGGTTCGCTTTGTTGTTCATGGAGGTCAAGAGGTGGGTCGGGCGCCTGCCCTTGTTAGGGAGTCAGCCCGACTGGAGCCTACTGTTGGTCGAGTAGGCAGTGTTCTCCTGCCGTATCGAGACTACTTCCAAGTGTTTTTCTTGGGATCGGGACGACATAACTCCTCGAAGTAACGGCTTCAGCCGATCCCCATGCCGGAGCGCTAGATGTCTCCCGAACTCGTCTTTGTACTACGTACGCTAGATCGGAGGAGATGCCCCGCAGAGCGAGTCTCCGTTGCACTACGGACTTCGCTTTCGCTCGCAATGACATGCAGCCGATTGCTTACGACGTACAGAAGTCCGGCATTTGTCGGGTTTCTGTATATCGGACTTTGTCCGCCTACGGCGACACCTAATAGGCGGTCCAAGTTCCACCGAAGCCTGATGTTAATTAGGACCAATAGGAAATACCCGCGCCGTCCGTGCATACGTAGTAGTGGAAATCGCCGGTTGCCTTTTCGCCGTTGATTGTGCCGCTAGCCCGCTCCTTGGTTCCCCCCGGATCGTTCGTAAACGACCCGTTTGGATTGATTTTCATAGGATACCAATGGCCGATTTCAGCGAATTTGCAGCGACCCAATCCCGTGTTGGTGGCGCCGCCAGAAATGACAAAGTTCTCCACACCTGCTACGGTCACGTCGAAGTTCACGACGAGCCCGCTGTCGTCTGAGGTAAAGTGTCCGAATTTCGGCGGAAGAATGAGCGTGTTAGTTGGCAGTAGCCCCGTGTAACTGGCGCTCCAGCGTATATCAACCGGGCGGCTCAGCGCGTAACCGTTTGGGCCGAAGGAAACGCATTGACACGTGATGGTATGGAGACTACCACTCGCGGTGGCGCCGGAAACCCGGCCTGAGAGCCTGCGGTCACCATCAGGCATGCAGTCGAGAAAGTTGTCATCACTCCCGATCGAAGTCGTATACAGGTTGCCCTGGCTCTAGGTGCAATGATAGGATGGCGCATTGTTCGGTGAGAACTTGATGGTGAAGCGGCTCACTGCCGGATCCGTGCCCTGGTTGTCCTGCACGCCATCCACCACATCAAATGACACGTCTGGATTCGTCCCCTCATAATGCCCAAGCTGCGGCAGCGGTTGCTGTCCGCAACCCGCGATGAACACCAGGATAAGAATCGATATGACTGCCGGTACAAAACGGCTTGTACTCAAACTGAACCCCCCCCGATCACATTTTAATGCTACGTTGAAACCCGCGACGCCCTGCCCCGCCGCCTCCAAGCACAGCGGAAATCATACGCCAGTTGCGGCCGGCTTACCAGCAGGAATGCGCAGTCCCTTGCTTCCCCGCCAAGCCAACGCACTAGGACTGGCTGCTGAATTACATTCAGATGGATAGCTGACCCCTTCCTTCTGCTTTGCCATTCGGCAGACAGAAGCCCAGCCCGCGCCAGGCTTCTTCTACAAAAGGTTCGAGCCTTTTGCTATGACCATCCTTGTGGGTGGTTGAGTTTTTAGCCCAACTCCAAAGCCGCCCTCCTCGGCTGCATTCACCTATGCTTAGAGTAAAAATGGTAATACGAGCTTCTCTGTGTAATCCGTGTACTTATGCCTCTTCCATCTGCGGATTTCCTCTCTCCCCAGCCTGGTGATATAACTGCCCCGGAGACCATTCATGAATCGCAAAGCCAAGATCGTCGCCACCCTCGGTCCCGCCAGTCAGGATGAAACTGTCTTGGAGCAACTCATTGCCGCCGGAGTGAATGTGGCGCGCCTCAATTTCTCGCATGGCACGCATGATGAGCACGCCGGCCGCATCGAGACCATCCGCAGGGTGTCAGGAAAGATGGGCGTCCCCGTTGGCATCCTTCAGGACCTCCAAGGGCCTAAGATCCGTGTCGGCCAGCTGAATGCTCCGGTCCAGCTCTCGGAGGGCGCGGTCGTTACCCTCTATGCAACGGGAACGACGCCACCCGCGAATGCTGAGACACGAATTCCGGTTGACTTTCACCAGATATTCGATTCGGTGCAGCCATCCGATCGACTCCTCCTGGATGATGGCAGGCTGGCCTTGGACGTCGTCTCTGTACAGGGAGATGCGCTCCAAGCTAAGGTTCGCGTGGGCGGCCCGCTGACCTCTCATAAGGGCATCAACCTGCCCGGCGCCCGCCTGCGCATCGATAGCTTCACCACCAAGGATCAAGCCGACCTGGCGTTCGGGATGGCGCACGGAGTCGACGCGGTGGCGATCTCCTTCGTCCGTTCTGCCGCCGATGTGCTGCAAGTGCGATCAGCCATGGAGCGCCTATCGAATGGCAGACCCGTGCCTATCCTGATCGCCAAGCTGGAGAAGCCTGAGGCGCTGGGTGACCTGCCTGCCATCTTGGAGGTTGTGGACGGCGTCATGGTCGCGCGCGGCGACCTCGGCGTGGAACTGCCGCCCGAGCGCGTGCCGCCTCTGCAAAAGACGATCATTCAGGCTGCCAACCGCAAGGCGAAGCTGGTCATCACTGCCACGCAGATGCTGGAATCGATGATAGCGAATCCGCTTCCGACCCGGGCGGAGGCCTCCGATGTGGCCAATGCGATCTTCGATGGAACCGACTCGGTGATGCTATCTGCCGAAACGGCTTCGGGCAAGTACCCCCTTCAGGCTGTCCAGATGATGCACCGGATTGTAGTCGAGGCCGAGACCCATCTGGTCGAGTGGGGCAGGGATATCGCCACCGTGCAAGGCCTCGAAGAAAATGACGCAGCTTCCATGGCGCGTGCGGCCCACGAGCTGGCAAACGACGGCAATGTCAGGGCTGTCGCCTGCTTCACCCTGCGTGGGCGCAGCGCCTGGCTGATGTCCAAGATCCGGCCGCGCGTTCCCATTCTGGCCTTTACGCCGGATCAGGAAACGTACAGCCGGTTGTCGTTGCTCTGGGGGGTTACGCCGCTGCTGATCCCGTACGTGAACAGCCTGGATCAAATGCTTCGGCATGTCGATGACGCCCTGGTCCAGACAGTGAAGCCCGGCGATCAGGTCGTCATGGTCTGCGGCTTTCCGGTGGGCGCGGCCAGGCAGCCCAACATGGCGTTGCTCCACACCGTGGGCGGAAATGCCGCTGAGAGTTCAGCATAGCCGACCTAGGTCGCACTCAACCACAGGTATTGGTACGGCTCCAACTCAACGTTCGGGCTGCCCGCGGTTAGGTCGTACAGCCTGCCGGTCAGGAGGTCCCATACCCTGGCCTGCATGCCCGGTGGCGGATTGAATTGAACGTTAGCGTCGCTAAGATTGTGGACTGCGACGATGCTGTCACTCCGGAACTGCCTCCGATATGCCGCCAGCCGGGCATCTTGATCGTCGAGCCATGCGATGGTTCCCCAGCCAAACACGTCCCGATCCTTGCGAGTCTGAAGCATGTGCCGTACCGTATTCCAGATGGAATCTGGATCTCCTCGCTGGGTCATCACGTTCACGCGTTCTGGCCCGTACTCGTCATCCTCGATGACGGGCGCATACAGTGCATCTGCAAGGGCGCTCGAAAAACCGGCATTCTGGCCGGACGACCACTGCATCGGCGTTCGAACACCGTTGCGGTCGGCCAGCCAGATATTGTCTCCCATGCCGATCTCGTCGCCATAGTAGATGATTGGAGAACCGGGCAGCGTGAGCAGGAGCGAGTTCATCAGCTTGATCTTGCGCGCGTCGTTGTCCAGCAGCGGCGCGAGTCGTCTGCGGATGCCAAGGTTAAGGCGCATGCGCGGCTCAGGCGCATATTGCTCCCACATCCAGGCCCGCTCTTCCGGGGTCACCATTTCCAGGGTGAGCTCGTCGTGGTTGCGCAAGAAGGTGCACCACTGGCACTCGGATGGGATAGCAGGCGTCTTCCTCAGGATGTCGCGCAAGTCAGCCGCCAGGCCCTTCTTCACTGCCATGAACAGCCTCGGCATGATGGGAAAATCGAAACCCATCTGGAACTCATCACCGTTTCCAAAATACTGCCGCACGTCTTCGGGGAGCTGATTAGCCTCGCACAGCAGGATGCGCCCTGGGTATTCTATGTCCATCATGGCGCGCAGCCGCTTCAGGTATTCGTGGGTTTCGGGCAGGTTTTCGCAGTTGGTGCCTTCACGCTCGAATAGATAAGGCACGGCGTCAGCGCGGAAGCCGTCGATCCCCAGATCCAGCCAGAAGCGGGCCACGTTCAGCATTTCCTGCTGTACTTCCGGGCTGTCGTAATTAAGATCGGGCTGGCTGGCGTAAAAGCGGTGCCAGAAATACTGACCCGCCTTTTCATCCCATGTCCAGTTGGACGGTTCGATATCCAGGAAGATGATGCGCGCTTGCTCGTATAGGCCATCGCTGTCGCTCCAGACGTAAAACTCGCGGAACGGCGAATCCCGGTCGCTGCGCGCAGATTGGAACCATGGATGGCGGTCGGATGTGTGGTTCATCACCAGGTCCATGATGAGACGCATCCCTCGCTCGTGCACGGAGTTCAGTAGGATGCGAAAGTCCTCCAGGTCCCCATAAATGTCCGCGATTGCATAGAAATCGGCGATATCATAACCGTCGTCCTTGAGCGGCGATGGGTAGATCGGCATCAGCCAGATGCAATCGATGCCCAACTCCTTTAGATAGTCCAGCTGGTCCGTCAGCCCGCGCAGATCGCCGCGTCCGTCTCCATTGGAATCTTTGAAGGCCCGCAGGTAGACCTGATAGAAGATCGCATTCTTGTACCAGAGCTGATCGTCCATACGGCAGCTACTCGGCGGTGCGCTGCTGTGCCTGATCTGCTATATCGGCCGTTGCCTCCAGCGCCAGGTCGATGAAGATGGATGCGGTCCAGCCGAAGATGCTGGCAGCCCTGGCAGGCGGCGCTCCGGTTTCCGCGTTGTAATACTCGAAGATCCCTGGCTGATTCATAACGAGCTTTAGGGTCTTGTCTCGCAGCAGGCGAGCAAGTTCCGGCTTGCCGGCTTTCTTGAGAGCGTCGATGAAGAAGTAATTCACGTTCGCCCAGATAGGCCCGCGCCACATCGTCTCAGGGTCGTAGTGCAGGTCGTTGCGTGCCACGGTTGGTATCACATACTCGCCCCAGAACTCTTCAGGATTCGTAAGGTGCGCGATCAGTCGATCCTGTACATTCTCAGGGAGGCGTCCGGTCCAAAGTGGGAATAAGTTGAAGGGTGTGGCGACCGGAATGGGTTGCTCCTGGTATAGCGCCTGGAAGAGCCCTGCCTTCTCGTCCCAGAAATCCTCCATCATGCGCTGCACCATGGACTGCGCCCGCCGCCGCCACATTGCGGCGTCCTTTTCCAGCCCCATGGCTTGTGCCATGCTCGCCAGCACATCCATCTGGATGCAGAGGTATGTGTTAAGGTCAGGGGATTCGACCGGCATCCCGTAATCCCAGAGTGGATTGTCGTCCAACCCGGAGGAGTAGGGATGATTGTACTGGGCGAGCCCATCGCCATCATCATCGTTCATGCTGAACCACCACGCATTCAACCGGACCAACGGCACATAAATCTCCTTGAGGAACTCAATATCCGGTGCGGTTTCGTGTAGCTTAAGTGCGGCCCAAGCTAGGATTGGCGGCTTCGTCACCTCTGCCTGGAGCGGATGATCGATCTCGGAGATCACACCTTCGTCATGGATGGCATCCGGCAGCTTTCCATCTGGGAATTGGTAGGCAAACATGGCGCGGAACTGGTTCCTGGCCAACTCCGGATCAACGTGTCGAAATGCAAGCGCGTGCAGTGCACTATCCCATAGCCACAGGCCGATGTACGTTATCTTCGATGGCATCATCGATTCGTAAGCAACGTTTCCCAGCGGGCTGATGAGATTGTTCGCCATCACCCACCAGGCGTAGGCATACGTGCGACGATAGGGCTCGGCAACCGGCGGTACGCTGCTGAACCATCGCTGTCATCGCGCTGCGGCCCTGGCGACCGATTCAGAGAAGGGGGCCGTATCGTGGTGCAGATTGTTCTTGCTGCTGATATAAAGGCTGACCGCCGAATCGTCTCCTGCCCGAACAATGCACTCGATCGTGTAGCCATCGCGCTCTGGAATGATCTGGTTCTTGATCAGGCTTCCATTCATTGAGTATCCGAGGTTTCGGATGCTTTTCAGTTCGCCGCCTCCTGCGGTTTGAAATCGGAACTCCGGCATTACATTGAACCGTATGCCTGCGATCGTGTTTTGGGGCAGCCCAAGTGCGAGGATGCGCGTATCCTGAAATACCAGGCCGAAGTCGCCGATGCGCGTCCGGAATCGCAGCACATCAGGCCCAGACGTCATCTCGAACTCCAGTGGGGTGCCGTCCGCATCGACGAAGACCAGATCTCGGATGAACGGTGGCCGCCGGATGTAGGCATCCAGCCCCGGTTCCAGATCCGCGATCCTCTCCGCCAGCTTGATGTAGAGCTCGGAGCGGCCGGGCGATTGGTAAACCAGCAGCCGGGAGCCCCGGTCACTGAATGGCACACGCGTGATATCGATTTGGTTGCGAAGCAGTTCCAGGAACGGGATGGATGTGAGATTGAGGTCGGTACTCGTCATACAGAGGTCTTGGACCGGATCTCAACCTAACCTTTTACCGCGCCGGCGAGCATGCCGCGTACGAAATACCGCTGCAGCGAGAAGAACACGATCATCGGCAGGATCATGGACAGGAACGCCGCGGCTGTCAGCAGTTGCCAGCCTGCTCCCAGGGAGGTCACCATGTTGCTGATCTGGTAGGTCATCACCGGGGTGGTCCCTCCCAGGAACACCAGGGCCACCAGCAGGTCGTTCCAGACCCACAGGAACTGGAAGATTCCCAGGGACGCGATCGCCGGCATTGCCAGGGGTATGACCAACCGCCAGAAGACGGTCCAGTGTGAGGCGCCATCGAGATAGGCAGATTCGAACAGGTCGCGCGGCAGCGAGCCAAGGAAGTTGCGCATCAGGTAGATCGCGTAGGGAAGTCCGAAGCCGGTATGGAAGAGCCACACTCCGAGAAAGGTTCCGTTCAGGCCCACCTGCGCATAGAAGCGTGAAATCGGGACCAGGGTCATTTGCAGCGGTACCACCTGCAATGCGACCAGGGTGGCAAAGATCAGGAAGCGGCCGTTGAAGTGCAGCCATGCGAACGCGTATCCGGCGAACGCCGCCAGCAGGATGGGCAGTATGGTTGCCGGGATCGTCACGAGCAGGCTATTCAGGAAGGCCCGGCCCATACCACGCGGGTTGAGCAGGTCCGATGCATCGCAGTGCAGGTCCGGCGACTGTTTGCCTGCCTGGCAATCAGCCACATAGGTGTTTGTGCCCCGGTAGCCCACCAGGGCGTCGATATAGTTGTTCAGAGTGAAGCGCGGTGCGCTGGCGCCGGTGGCTTGCTGCTTCAGGTAGCCCAGGATATCAGCCACCTGCTGCGGGGTCGGCATTGCGACGTTGCCCATGTGCGGCTTGCCATTGAACTGCCGGTTCAGCACGGCGATCATCGTGAACGAGCGGGGATACTTCGCTACCAGCGCCAGGTCGGCAAGATTGGCTTTGGCGATGGCGCTTCCGTTTGATCCGTGGCAGGAGGAGCAGAATTGTGAGTATGCCTGCGCGCCAGGCGATGGCGATACGACTGTCCACCAGCCGCTGGTGTTGATGTCCTGGCGCGGCCGCAGCGAGGTGATCAGAAGGCCGAATGTCGGCAGGATCCAGATGAGCACAGTGAAGATGACCAGCACATGGGTGGGGAGCCTGCCCAATTGTTTGTTGATATTTTCCCGGTTCATCGGATGGCCTCCTGCGCGATGAAGCGCTTGATGTTGAAGTAGACGAACGGGAGAATGGCCACGACCAATATCACCGCGATGGCTGTGCCGCGCCCGACGTTGAAGTTCTTGTACATTTCCGTGTACATGCGGTTGGCGATCACGTCTGTCCCGAAATTCCCGCCCGTCATCACATATACGATGTCGAAGACTTTCAGTGTGTTAATCACCATAGTCGTGATGACCACGACTATGGTCGGGGCGATGATCGGTACGATGACGGCCCAGAAGATTGTCCATTCCCTCGCACCATCGACTCTCGCCGCCTCGATGATTTCGTCGGGCACCGACTTGATGGCTGCTGAAAGAATGGTCATGCAGAAGCCAGTCCAGATCCAGATCCCCACCACGATCAGAGAAGCGGTGTTCCAGCCGGGCGTGGCCACAAAGGCCACCGGCTGCCGACCCAGCGCCACCAGCATCGCGTTCAGCAGGCCGATTTGGACACCGCTGCTTCCATAGTTGTAGACGAACTTCCAGATCACGCCGGCGCCCACAAACGAGATCGCCATGGGCATGAAGATAATGGCTTTCGACAGCGCCTCGTACCTGACCCGATCGGCTAGCATCGCGAACGCCAGTCCGATGCCCACGGTGAAGGCGGTCATGAAGATGATCCACTTCAGTGTGTTACCGTACGACGAGCTCCAGAACGAATTCCAAATTGCCTCTGGAGAGCTGGTATCCAGCTCGGCAGTCAATGCATAGTGATAGTTCTCGAAAACGCCCCAACACGGCTTGCCGGCGGCGCAGGTCGTCGCCGCAGACGCTGTGCCGTCCTTATTGAGAAAACTCAACCGGACTGTGTTCACCATCGGATACACGATGAACAGGAACATGATCAGAATGGCTGGCGCCAGGTACAGCCACGGCACGACCTTGCCCTGTTTCATGACCTTCGGAACGGGTGCGGCTTCTTGCTGCCTCACTACTTTTCGAATGGATGGGCCTGCCATAGGCGTTCTCCTTCCAACCTGAGCAGGGGATGCCCGCTTTCGGGCATCCCCATTTTTCAAGGCATTCTCAGA
>DATKAF010000365.1:0-16318 GCA_035498395.1 Anaerolineales bacterium | reverse complement strand
GCGGTCAGTGCGCCGTGGGTGGGCGCCTTGATATCCAGGATGAACAATATGAACGCGGTCACCAGGAAGATCAGGCCGAACCAGTTTACCGGCAGCAGGCCCAGGCCGTAGAACGCCAGCGCCAGGCATACCACGCCGATGAAGCCGGGCAGCCACGTCCCCGGATGCGTCAATTCAACTTGCAGCGCCAGCACGCCCAAGGACAGCAGGATGAACACGACGTTCGCATCGGTCAGGATGACCAGCAACTGCTCCAGCGGGCTCATGTCCACCTGTTCGGTGACAGCGTTGGCGGTGTGCAGAGTCTTCGTCCCGTTCGTCAGTGCGACCGTCTTGCCATCGAGCTGTTTGATGACGTCGGGCGTGTTCACGGCGATGAAGTCGATCAGGCCCGCCTTTAGCGCCTCCTGCGCGGAGACGGCCTTGGCGTTGTCGATCATGTCCTGCGCCAGCTCCGTCGCGGTCTCGCCGCGGCGGCTCACCAGGGGCCGGATCGTTGCCTTCATGATCTGGCTGACCTTGGCCTTCTCGGTTGCGCTCAGGTCCTGGCCGCCCGAGCCGACCGGGCTCGAGGCGCCGATGGCCGCCTCGGGAGCCATGGCTGCAATGTGGCCCGCCATGGTGACCAGCGCGCCCGCGCTGCCCGCCATGGCTCCGTTCGGCGCCACGTACACGACCACCGGCACCGTGCTGGCGCGGATGGCTTCGATGATGTGGGTCAGGCTCTCGATATCGCCCCCCGGCGTATCGAGCCGGAGGATCAGCGCTTCTGCGCCGCGTTGTTCGGCGGTATGGATGCCGCGTTGGATGTAGTCCTGCATGGCCGGCTCGATGGGTCCGTCGGCGTTCATGACGATCACCAGCGGCTGGCTGCCTTGCGCGCGGACGATGCTCACCGTGAGCAACAGAATGGCGAGAAATACCAGTAACGTTCCAATGCGTCGCACTTGAGCCTCCAAAAAGATTATAACGCCTCACTCCTGCCTAAACTTCGGGGGTTTCAAAGAGGTATCCATGCGATTGGAATCTTCTCGGAACCCCCGAAGTCTCGTTTGTCAACTTCCAACCATCAACTGAAAACTGTCAACGGACCACTGACCCCTAGAACTGCCCTTCCAGATACGCCCTTGTGCGCTGGTGCTGCGGGTTGTTGAAGACTTCCCGGGCCGGGCCCGCTTCCACCACTTCGCCGAGATACATGTAGGCTACATAATCCGCCAGGCGTTTGGCCTGCCGCAGCGTGTGCGTCACAATGACCGTCGTGTAGTCCTTCTTCAGGTCGAGCAGGCGGCTCTCGATGTTCTGCGCCGAGATCGGGTCCAGGGCGGAGGTCGGCTCATCGCCAAGGATGATCTCCGGCTCGACCGCCAGCCCGCGCGCCAGGCACAGCCGCTGCTGCTGCCCGATCGAGAGGCTCGTGGCCGGGTCGTGCAGCCGCTTCTGCACTTCCTCCCACAGCCCGGCGATCTCCAGGTAATGCCGCACCGCTGCCTTATATTCCTTGCGGCCGCGCTTCGTGCGGTGGATGTGCATACCGTAGGCCACGTTGTCGTAGATGGACATCGGCAGGGGGGAGGGCCGCTGCGCGAGCAGGCCCACGCGCTTCCGGACTTCCGTCTCGTCGACCAGCGGGTCGTAGATGTCCTGGCCGTCGATCAGGACCTGGCCCATGACGCGCGCACCGTCGGTCAGTTCCAGGAACCGGTTGAGCGTCTTAAGCAGCGTGCTCTTGCCGCAGCCCGACGGCCCCATGATGACCGTGATCTGCCGCTTGGGGATCGTCAGGTTGACGTCCTTGAGCGCCTGCACCTTGCCATAGAATGCATTCATCCCCCGGATCTCGATGTGCGCTTCCGCTTGCAAGGATGCAATGCTCTGCGCCTTCTGGGTGGGCGGGTTGATGTCGCGCGCCTGGGCTTGGGTCTCCATGTCGGTTCAGCCTATTTTACAGTGTACCTGTTCAGCCTGCCGGAGATCCAACGCGAGCCGAGGCTGATGATGAGGACGATGATGGTCAGGATCAGCGCCGAGGCGTAGCCCCGTTCCTGCACTTCCTTGTACGGCGTTGCCAGTTGGAAGAACACGGCCAGCGGCAGCGAGGCGGTCGGCCGCATCAGAGACGTGGTGATGCGGTCGGTATAGCCTGCCGTGAACAACACGACCGCCGCGTCGCCGATGCCGCGCCCAAAGGCCAGCAGCACCGCGGTCACGATGCCGGGCAGCATCTGCCGGGTCACGACCCGCACCGCCACCTCGAACTTCGTCGAGCCGAGGGCGAACGCCGCCTGCTCCAGCTCCTTCGGCATCAGGCGGATCACCTCGTCCATGGCGCGCACCATCACGGGCAGCTCGAGCAGCGCCAGCACGATGATGCCCGCCAGCAGCGAGGCGCGCATGCCGAGCGACAGCATCAGCGCGAAGCCGAACGCGCCATAGACGATGGATGGGATGCCCCACAGCACATCCAGTGAGAGCCGGACGTATTCGCCCCAGGAGGAATTGCCCAGGTAGGTGTTCAGGTGCAAGGCGATCGGCAGCCCGAAGATCAACGCCAGTATCGTCGCGCCCGTGGCCAGGTACAGCGATCCGATGATGGCATTCAGCACCCCGCCTTCCTTGCCCATGTAGTAGCCGCCCTTGGGCGTCTGCGTGATCATGCTCCACGTCAGCGAAGGCAGCCCGCGGGCGATGACTGTCCACAGGATCAGCCCCAGAGCCGCCGCCACGACGACGAAGGACGCCATCATGAAGAACTTGACAAAGGTCTCGACCAGGTGCCGCCGTTCCCAGCGGTTCTTCCTCATCACCATTTCCTCCGCAGCACGCGTTGCAGCACGAGCGTGGACAGCACGTTGAAGAACAGGATGACGAGCAGCAGCACCAGCGCCGCGCTCAGCAGCGCCGCGTCGTACAGCGGGATGGACATCATGTCGCCGTAGTTGTTGGCGATCAGCGCGGGCAGCGGATAGGCCGCATCGAAGATGGACGTGGGGACCTTCGGCACGTTGCCCACCACCATCATGACGGCGATGGTCTCGCCCAGGGCGCGCGAAGCGCCGAGCACGACCGCTGCCACGATGCCGGGCAGCACGCGCGGCAGCACGACGCTGCGGATGGTCTGCCAGCGCGTTGCCCCGACCGCCAGCGAGGCGTGCCGCAGATCGTTCGGCACGGCCGCCAGGATCTCGTACACCACCGAGATGATCAGCGGCGCGATCATCACAGCCAGGACGATGCCGCCAGCCAATATGGTAAAACCCGTCGGCTGCCGCACCTGAAACATGGGGATCGTGCCGAGATAGCGTTTGGAAAGCGGGGCCGCGAATTTCTGGACGAACGGGACGATGGCAAGCAATCCCCACACGCCGTACACTACCGGTGGGATGGCTGCCAGCAGGTCCAGGATCGGCTTGGCAACGGAGCGCGTCGTGGCGTGGGCATACTCGCCCAGGTAGAGCGCCACCAGCAGGCACGGAGGCACCGCCAGCAGCACGCCGACCACCGTTACCCACACGGTCCCCATGATGAACGGCCAGAAGCCGAAGGAACCGGCTTCCGGTTTCCAGATCACGCCGAAGATGGTCTCCGAAATGGAGTGTCCGGCCTGGATGATGGGCCAGGAGCGCACGATCAGTGCGATGGCGATGACCACGATCAGGAACAGGGGCACGAACGTCATGACCGAGAACGCGCGCCGCGCGGCGCGGTCCTGCTGCAATCGCCTCCCAGCAGAAGAAGGCCGGTTTGTACGCCGGCCTTCTGTATGCATGCTAGTCTCCGATGTGAGCACCTGGTCTTCGCTATTCATTACTTCAGTTTCGCAAGAGCCTCTGCCTGTTGGTCTGCCGTCAGCGGAACATACCCGGCCTGGTTGAGCAGTTTCTGCCCGTCGTTCAGGATCCACTGGATGAAGGCCAGTGTCAGGCCGGCCGGCTTACCCTTGGTCGCCAGGTTCTCGAAGCGTGCCGGTGGCGACGGATACGTGCCGTCCGCAATGACTTTAACGGCCTCGTCCTTGGTTTGATAATACTCGTTCGGGTCCGCTTTACCGTTTCCGTTGATGTCGATCGGGGGTACGACTACGCCGGACACAAGTTTACCACTTGTGATATCGAACACGCTGTTCAGGTTGCTGAAGCCGATCCCATCCGGGTCCTTCGCCACCGTATCGACCAGCGCCGGCTCGCCGTTCACGCCGATGCCCTGGATGTCGGCCTGCACCTTGCCGCCCGAGTACAGCGACCACTGGTCGGCTGCGCCCGCCGAATCCGAGCGGGTATACACGTGTATCTCATCCTTCACCTCGGGCTTGCCGACCACATCGCCCCAGGTCTTTACTTCGCCGGTGATGAAGATCTTCTTGAACATGTCCTGGCTGATGCCCTTGGCCTTCAGGTCAGCCAGCGCCGGGTTGCTCTCGCTCACCAGCGGGAAGACCGCATCCTTGGCCACCGGGACCCAGAACGCGCCCTTGGCTTCCTCTTCGGGCTTGATACTGCGTGAGATCATGCCGATATCGACCGCGCCCGCCAGTGTGTCGGTCATGCCCTTGCCCGCGCCGCCGCCCTGCACGTCGAACTGGACATTCGGGTGCAGTTTGGTGAATTCATCCGCCCAGACGGTCATCATGGGATACAGGGCGAACGCGCCGGATACGGTGATCGTGCCGCTCAAGTTGTCGGAGGCCGAGGCTTGCGATGCGGAGGCCGCTGGCTCTTCGGTTGCTGCGCTGCCGCATGCGCTCAAGAGCAGAGAGGCGGCGGTCAGAATGGATAGGACGAGTAGGCTGGTTTTTCGCATTTTGTCTCCTGTGTTTGCTTCAAATGCTGGGCCAGTCGTATGAGCAACGTTGGGATGATGCCGGCAATCCACCAAGATCGCTCTCCGCTGGACTGTGCAAGAAAGTCTATAATACTACTAGTATTTCGGTCCGTGAGAATTGACCGCTGCAGCAGTCTTCTCTTCTACGAGCTTCCGAGCAATTGTCGGACCGAGTCGACTCGCTCCGTGACGTCGGCGAGCGAGGTGCCGTCCAGGAGTTCAGCGATCGCGTTCCGTACATCGCTCATCACCAGACGGAGACCACACGTCTCTTCATCGGGACAACCGCAAGGCTCATACGCCATCTGGCTCACACATTTGACGGGTGCGAGCGGGCCGTCCAGTACTCGGATAATATGGCCGAGGCTGATCTCGCTGGGGGGCTTGGCCAGGTGATAGCCGCCGCCGACACCCATCTTGCTGTGCAGCAGGCCGGCGTTCTTCAAGGCCAGCAGGATCTGCTCCAGGAATTTCGCCGGTATCTGCTCGTGCTGCGAGATCTCGCGTATCTGCACGATCTGAGGCTTGCCATCCGGTCCCAGAGCTGCCAGCATGATCATTGCCCGGAGTCCATACTCACCGCGTTTTGAGAGTCGCATAATCTATTAAGTCTATTGAGTTTATAGACTTTCCATGCGAAACTATAATTCAGCGGCTGAATTTTGTCAATAATATTGGGCGCGCTTGTGAAGCAGTTTTTAGTCGAGCCAGATATTATTCACCACAGATCGACACAGATGAAGATTTCTTGCATCTAATTCACTTCTTTTTCTGTTTCATCTGTGTTTATCTGTGGTTTTTCCCGACTCCACCAGCTCGACCACCTCGTGATCGGCAAGTGCCTTGAGCAGATCGGCGCTCTGCATGACGATCGCCACGGCGCGGACTCCGGAGCCCAAAGAGACCGTCTGCTCTCGCAGGACGCCCTGGTCCACCAACACTTTGAGCGGCCGCGGCACCCCGAAAGGCGACACCGCCCCCACCCGATAGCCCGTCACGCTCAGCACTTCCTCTTCGCTTGCCATCGTGAGCCGCGATTGCCCCACGTGCTTTCGCAGCTTCTTCCACGAGATCTGGTCCGGCCCCGCCACCAATGCCATCAAGTACTCGTCTTCGCCCAGCCGGAACAGGATGCTTCGTACCACCTGCTCAGGCCTCTGCCCGCGTTCGGCTGCGGCCTGCTCGAGTGAGTTCACCGGGCCGGCGTGTCGAAAGACCGTGTGCGGGATGCCGAGTTGTTCGAGGGCGACGCTGGCTGGAGGATTGTCCATGTGTTCCACCGATAAGCCGGAGCCAAACTCTGCTGTTGTTGTTGTTGAATCTCCAACGGTCCCATCACCGGATCGCTTGGTCATCATCCCAGTAGTCGCCCGACTCGATGAAGCGGCGGGCGGCGTCTTCCGGGGGCTGCAGCACCCGGCCTTCCTCCTGCGAAAGGTATTGCTGGCGGTCCAGCACCCACAGATACATATCGCCTTCCGTCCGGCCCGGGAACTCCCTCAGTACTTTGCTGTCCCGGATGATCTTCACGATCGGCAGATATACCGTGTCATACCAGTGGGTGACCGCCTCTTCCTCGGAGATCTCGCGCTTCAGGTCGATTCCCATGAAGTAGCGGTGTACCGCGATGTGTTCCAGCATGCGGTCGAACCCGCCGATGAGGGTCAGGCGCACGCGCGACCGCGGCCGCAGCCTGTCCAAGTGCGTGCGCTCCAGGAATTCCACTTTCTCGCTGAGGATGACCAGGTCTTCCGGCTTCAGCTCCGGCGTGATCTTGACCCGGCAGGAGCACTCGCGGACTTCCGCGTCGATATCTTCCAGCCCCTGCTTGCGCGCCACCGATACCCGGTGATGTCCATCCACGACGAAGTAGGCGTCTCTTACCTTGTAGAGCACCACCGGTGGCAGGTCCTTGTGCTGATAATGCGCCAGGTCGACGTTCTCCCAGCGGTTCGCCGTGCCGTTCTTGAGCGGCATGAACGCGCGGTCGAAGTCCTGGTAGCGATTCAGGCTGCCGACGATGGCATCCAGCGGGACGATCTCCACGCCGCGGTAGATCGGGCCGCCGAGATGCAGGCACTCGCGCACCTGTTCGTAAGACAGCAGCTCGTTCGGCCGCCCCGAGACGCTCGAGCGGATCCGGTTCATGAAGCCTTTCAGGCGCGCCCTGCTGAAATCAGTGGCCGCGCGCCGCGAAATGTCATCGTGCAGCATTCTGGATCTCGATGATGCGATAGGGATAAACGTTCATAATGGTCGTCGTTTCCTGCCAGGTTACGTCGCGCATAAGGTTGGACGGCTGATAATGCATGTGCCCGTGCAGCACGTAGCGTGGCTTCGCCCAGGCCATGAGCCAGTTGATGGCCTTCAGGCCCTGGTGCGAGAGTGTCTCGTCGTCGTGGATGCCGTAGGGCGGCGAATGCGCGATCAGGATATCCAGCGCCCGCCCGTAGCGCAGGCGGTTGCGCCACAGCCGCGGCACGAGCCCCGCTAGCCGCGCGAAAGCGGACGTTTGCGTGTGCTGGTTCACGCCGTCCGGCCGGTAGCGGACGCTGCCGCCAAAACCGGCCAACAGCAGCCCACGCGCTCGGGCGGTTCGAAGGTTCAGGTTCGTGCAGCCCTGGGCGTGCGCGTCCGGCGAATCCGGGTTGTATTCGATGTCGTGATTGCCCGGCACATAGAATAACTCCACGTTCAGGACGGTGACCAGGTATTCGAGATAGCTATAATGCAGGTCCCCGCAGCCGAGCGCGAGATCGATGCCCTCAGAGTCGCCGTGCGGGAGGCGTTCTTCGATTTGGTCGACCTCCAGGTCACTAACGGCCAGGATTCTCACTGCCGGTCATTCTGCCTCAATTGGCGCTTCTGTGCAAGCCCTCTCGCGCGGCCTGGCCTGATCCGACCTGAACTTCCCCGCTTAAGCGATTTCCCATTTTCCGATTTCCCGTTCCCCTTCCTTACAACTCGGTCTTCGGCTCGTACTCGCACAGCTTCCTGACCGGGCAGCGCGGGCAATCCGGCTTGCGCGGGTGGCACACTTCGCGTCCCAGCCGGATCAGGTTCAAGTGCGCCGCATAGTAGGCGTCGGGCGGGAACGCGCCCTCCAGGTGAACATGCGCCTGCTCGACGCTCATGCTTATGGGTCGCAGCCCGATGCGCCCCGTCACGCGATAGATGTGCGTATCGACCGGAAAGGCGGGCCGGTTCAGCGAGAACTGTAGCACGATAGCCGCCGTCTTCGGGCCCACCCCGTGGAACCTGGTCAGCCAACCGCGCGCCTCTTCCAGCGGCAGTTCGGCAAGGAATAAGAGGTCGAGGCTGCCGCGCTCCGCGGTGATCTCCCGCAGCACGTTCTGGATGCGCGGGCCCTTCTGGTTCGCCAGCCCTGCCACGCGTATCGCATCGATCACGTCGGATGTCTTCGCATCGCGCACCGCCTCCCATGTGGGGAAGCGCTGGCGAAGGGCTGTGAACGCCCGGTCACGGTTGATATCGTTCGTGTTCTGCGACAGGATGGTGGATACCAGCTCGTCGATCGGCGGCAGCGGATTGCGCCATGTCGGCTCGCCGAAGGCCTTCAGCAGCTTTTCGTGCACCTTGAGCGCGCGCCCTTTCAACTTGCGCGCTGCTAGCTTCGGAGATGGGATTGGTTGAACGGATGTAGTGGCGGTCATAGCGTTCGGAAGCTTGGCAACGGTTCTCTTCACAAGAACATCACGTGGCCGCCCGGTTGCCTTGCCTTGCAACCCGGACTGCCCATGCGAACACATACAGGTTGGCAGAAAGCATGCCCATCCCCAGCGCAAAATAGATCAGGGGTTGTATGGCGGGGGATACCAGATGCAGGGCCATCAAGGTCTCCGGCACGAAGACCATGGTCACGAAGGTCAGCGCAGGCACGAAGACCCAGTAGCCCAGGACCCTCTGCGGCAGGATCCTAGCCTGGTATGTACAAAGGATCGGCGGCAACAGCACTACCGCCATGTGGATGTGGCTGTGCCACGCCAGGGTCGCGCAGGCTGCCAGTACTCCGACGACCGCTACGCCCAAAGCCGGGGAAGCGGCATCCACCCGTTTGCGCCATGTCACCAGCATGATCGTCAGCGTCACCAGCATGCCTGCAATGGCGACCGCCCAGCCGGCAGACGGACTGCTCCAGCTCGATAAGTCGGCGCCGACCATCCGCCAGTTCATCATGCCTTCAACCCAGATGTTGGCTTGGCCTCCTGCGCTCGTCAGCCAGCCCGTCAGCATACTTCTCAAGCCGGCGGGTCCCACCATCGCGGCCGAGAGCAGCCCCAGTGCGGCGGTCGTGATGGCCGCACCCGCCAGAATGCGCCAGGCGCGCTGCACCACCAGCACGGTGCCCACCAGGACCAGGAGCTGTGGCTTGAGCAGAAGCCCTCCGAGCCACAAGCCGGCGCTGAGGTATCTTCGCCGGGATGCCTCGATCATGAACTCGCCGACACAGACCATCAACAACAGGTTCATCTGCCCGAGGAACAGGTTCATGAAGACCGGCAGAGAGATGAAGACCAGTAACATCAGCCGCCTCGACGCGGCGGGCAGGGACAACCGTCGCAGGAACGACCTCGTGTAGAAGATCAGAATCGCGATATTCAGTACGGTCCATATCCAGAAGCCGGCGGCAGGCTCCAGCCGGGAAAGCAGCTGGAACGGCAGGACGAACACCGGCAGATAGAGGAACGGCAGGACCGCCACCGGCGATGCAGCTACGGCTGAGGGGATCACAGATCGCTGGGCTTCCGCCAGGAGATTTAGGTTGTACAGCGCCGCATACCCGTGGGCGTTGGCGACCAGCCCCGCGCTGAGGTATTCGCAGTAGTCCACGGCGATCTGGCTGCACATCATCCCCGCCATCAGTTGCCATGCAACATAGATGACATAGAAGACCACCAGCCCAGCCGCAGCCAGGTTCAGCCAGTAATCAGAGCCTCGCCTGGAAACAGCTTCTGCACTTCGGGCATCTACCGGCTCAACGGATTCCACGGTTCCCTCCCGGCGATCTTATCAAGGCCGCACCGTGGGCCATCGCAAGCGTTCTCCAAATGCCATGGCTGGCGCCAGCCTCAAAGAAGCACGCACGGCCCACAAGAACAGCAGCAGGTTGGCGGTAAGCTCCCCGAGGCCCAGTACAAAGTACACGAACACCATCAGGTTGCCCTGGACGATGCCGAGCGCTGCGAGCGCCTCAGGGATGAACGTCATTGCCACGAACAGCGTGGCCGGCACGAACACCCAGTAGTTGAACACCCTCTCTGGGAGCGCCCGCGTTTGGTACAGGTACAGAAGGGGAGCGACCAGCAGCAATGCCATGTGGATCTGGGCATGCCAGGCGACCAGCGTCGTCGCGGCGAACACGCCCAGGATGCTGATCGGCAGCAGCGGCGAGTCGGCAGGCGGAGCCGAGCGCCAGACGTACAGTGTGGTTAGCACGACGCCGATGACGGAGAGGGCGACGAACCCCCAGCCAAGCCAGGGGCCACCCAGCGCCGAGAGCCGCATGCCGAGCATGCGCAGGTTCATCATGCCCTCCACCCAGACGTTGGCATCGCCGGTCCCGTATCCCAGCCAGAGGCGGATCATCGCTGTGAGCGCCTCGGGACCCCCGAGCGGCAGGCTTCCGAGCAGAAGCAGCGCCGACGTGACAGTCAACCCGGCCAGGACCTTTACGGCGCGGTGCAGCAAAAGGATCAACCCGATGAGGAGCAGGGTCTGCGGCTTGAGAAGCAAGCCGCCGAGCCACAGTCCGGCCCGGAAAGGGCGCCGGTCGATCAGCGCGCGCAGGAATTCCCCAACGCACACCGCCAACAGGACCTCCACCTGGCCGGTGAGCAAGTTCATGAAACCGGGCAGCGATACGACGATCAGCAGGGAGAGGCGCTGCCAGCCGGAGGCGATGTTCAACCGCTGCATGAAGAACCGCAGATAGAGGATGAGCGTGACCGCGCTGCATATCGTGAACAGCCAGAAGCCCGCCGCGGGGCTGGGGCGTGCAAGGAGTTGGAAGGGCACCGCGAACACCGGCAGATAAGGGAAGGGATTTGTGGCCAGGTACGTGGTGTCCATGCCGGCTGGCATGATTGTCTTCTCGACCGATCCGAGAACTCCGACGTCATAGACCTGTGCGTAGCCGAAGCGCGTCGCTACCTGCCCGGTGCTCCAATAATCACAGTAGTCCACC
The DNA here is from genome assembly GCA_035498395.1 of Anaerolineales bacterium. Lineage (GTDB taxonomy): Bacteria > Chloroflexota > Anaerolineae > Anaerolineales > Villigracilaceae > Fen-1038. The sequence continues at coordinate 5,292 of DATKAF010000365.1, read as the reverse complement.
GCCAGTTGAATGCACAATCCGTTGGCGACGAGCTGCCAGGCGCTGAATAGTCCGTAGAACAGCAACAGGCCCGCAGCTGTGAGATTGAACCAATAGCCGGACCGGCGCGTGGAGGCAGCCTCGGCTCCAGACACACTGGTGGCTTCAGCAGAGGGCAGGCTGTTCTCCGTCAACCTCTCTCCAGCTCGAAGACCGGCCTCGACTCGCCGGTTACGATCCCGCGGTGGTTCTTCACCGGCAGCCTCGGGCCGAAGCCCGCAAGCTCCTGCATCTGCCCGGCGTTCAACGCCCCGATCTGTTGCAGGATCTCCAGGGTCACCGCGGGGCGCACGCGGTTCATCGGCTCGACATTGACCGTCCGAAACGTCAGGTCGCCGTCCGAGACCTTGAAGGTGATCCCGACGCCGGGCGAGCCTGCGCCCAGCACACCGGGCATCACGCCGATCGCCTGGAAGCCTTCCGCGCCGCGCTTGCAAACGATCCGGCTCTTGCCCACCTGCATCAGACGGCAATCGAACTCATTATTTCCGCTGATCATTTCAGGCGCGGTTGTCATCGCCGAAGTGATCGCGCGGCAGGCGTCCGCCCAGGCTTGGCCCATGTCGTGCGGATCGCACAGCCGTGCGTAGCCGAGCGCTGCGTTATACAGCGGCACGGCAAAGTTGGGCGCCGAGCAGCCGTCCGTCCCGATCTCCACCTTCTCGCGCGGGTACTCGCACATCTCCGCGAAGGTGCTCAGGATATCCTGCTGGATCGGGTGCTGGATGTCGAGATAGTTGTCGAGCGGCAGGCCGCGCATCCTGGCGTGCGCCAGCATCCCGCTGTGCTTGCCCGAGCAGTTATTGCGGTTGGGCGTCGGCCGTTCTCCGCGCGCGATCAGCATCTTGTACGCCGCCGCGTCACCCGGCATGTGGACACCGCATTGCAAGTCGCTCTCCCGGATGCCCGCCTTGGCCTGGATCGACTCCACCGTCCGCACGTGCTCCTCCGAGCCCTCGTGCGAGGCGCAGATCAGCGCCTGCTCTTTCTGCGTCAGGCCGTACTTTTCCGGACCGCCCCGTTCGAAGAAGGGCAGCGCCTGGAACGGCTTGGCCGACGAGCGCAAAAAGGCGACCGTCTGCGGGTCGCCATATTGATACAGTAGCTTGCCATGCGAATCGACGACCGCGATGGCCCCGTAGTGTACTGATTCTATGATCTGCCCGCGCGTCAGTTCGAACAAGGGCTGGAATTTTGCCATAGACTCCTCAGCAGCGGTATGCGACAGGTCCCAAGCTGCCTGAACTTGTATTGCTTCTTAGCGTCCTGGTCTGTGCTCACATATTCTGCATGCTTCCGAATACTCAAGATAGGGGTGGTTTTTTTTCACCCCTATCTTGAGTATTCGGATTTCTCCACATATTCGGAAACAGCCTCTAATGCGGCGTCCGCTGCCAGAACTATTCTTCGGCCGAGCCTCCCATGCGGTAGTGCCGGGCATAGTAGTGCCTTAGCCCGTATCGCATTCGCTGGACATACTGTTTATGGCGCGTGGCGGATGTCTTGAACTTGCTCAGCAATGGCTCGATGAGCTTCTCGGTGGCATCCGGCGAGCTGCCGCGCTTGGACATCTTCTCCAGCCGGTCATGGATGTGCTTGATGTATTCTGCCTGCGCCTTGATGGACGCGCTCGGTACGGTCCCGCCGCGTCCGCTGACGAACGTGAATCCCTTGTAATCCGGGCCTTGCAGGACGCTCAGGGCTTCCAGCCACGCTTCCAGGTCGGCATGCGCCAGGAATGGCGGCTGGTTCTTGGGCACCAGGTCGCCGATGAACACCACCGATTGCTCGCGCAGGATGACCCATGCCGCGCCCGCCGTCGGCCCCGGATGGTGCTCCAATACCACGGGCGTCTCACCCCAGTGCAGGGTCATTTCGGTCGAGAATGAGATCTCCGGCGGCGCCCAGCGGACAGTTCCGAGCCCCGGGACTGTCTCCCAATCCGCGCCGGTCTCGGTGCCCTGGGCTTTAAACGTGGTTGGGCGTGACCGAAATACCTGCGCGGTTTTCTCCTGCGCCACGACGGTGCAGTCCATGGCGCGTGCTCCCAGCGTCCTGTCTGGGTGTGCGTCCAGGTTGATCAACAGGCGGTCCGGCCCGCCGCTCAGGCTCATGAGCGCCGCCCGCCACGAGCGTGCGTCCTCCGGCGATGGCGGCGCATCCACCTGGATCAGCCCGCGCGACTGCTGTATGACCCCCAGCGTGGCGCCCAGGTAGTGGTCTTCGATGTAGACATTATCGGCAATGGATTGCATGCAGACTCCCGGAAACCCGCTCGATACCTTCCCCGTTGCCAAACCAGTGACTGCTGAAGCAGGGAAGTCCGCCCCTCATTTTACTCGCAAACGTACGGTCAAACCGTGGGGGCCTTCATGGGCAGCGTGAAGACGAACCGCGAGCCTTTCCCCTCTTCGCTCTCGATCCATATGATGCCCCCGTGGGCCTGTACGGCCGTGCGGCAGAAAGCCAGCCCGATGCCGAGCCCCGTGGGGCGGTAGCCGCCTGCCTTCACCCGCGCGAATTTCTCGAAGATGCGCTTCTGGTCCGCGAGCGGCACGCCCGGCCCATCGTCCTGCACCCAGAACTGCACGGCGCGTGAGGCCGCATCCTTCTTCGCGCCGATCACGATCCGGGTGCCGGTCCTGGAGTATTTGATCGCGTTCTCCAGCAGGTTGGTCAGCACCCGCCGGATCATGTCCGGATCGACCCAGATGGCAGGCAGCTCCGGCTCGATGACGGTCTCCACCGTTTGCCGGCGGCCGAGCGAGGCCGGGCCCACGTCCGCGATCGCCGCTCTGATCAGCTCTTCCACGCGCGTCTCGGATTGTTCCACGATGCTCTGGCCCGATTCCAGCCGGTTGATATCCAGCAGGGAATCCAGCAGGCGCTGGATGCGGCCGGTGGAATGGCTGGCGACCTTGAGAACCGATTGGGTTGCCTCGTCGGCGCCCACCATGCTTTGCAGCAGGCCCAGGCTCGATACGATGTTGCCCAGCGGCGAGCGCAGGTCATGGTAGATCATGGACGTCAGGTCTTCGCGCAGCTCGTCGAGTTCCTTGCGCTCGGTGATGTCGTGCATCGTCCACTGGATCGAATCGGCTTCCTCGAACTGTACGCGCCGCGCGTAGACCATCACCGGGATCTTGTCGCGGTCCGCCTTGCGCAGCGCCGACTCGTACGAGATGACCTCTTCCTCGCGCAGTCTCTCGAAGTCCGCGCCGACCTTGTTCCAGTTGATGTCATGCACCTGCTGGATGCTCATCCCGGTCAGCTTTCCGGGAGGGAACCCGCTCAGGCGCAGCGCCTCCCTGTTGGCCTCCGTGACCGCGCCGCTCCAGTCCGTGATGAAGATCGGGTCGATGCTGTCCTCGAACAGCTCCCGATAACGCCGGTGCGCGTTCTCAAGCTGTTCGTACAGCTCTGCGTTGCTGATGCTCGCCCCTGCCAGGCTGCCAAGGCCGGTCATGACGGTTACCGCATCAGCGTCGAAGGATTGCGATACGGGGTTGATGGCTTCCAGTATTCCCAGCATCCGGCCATGCGCCTGGATCGGCGCGATGGCGACCGCCTTCGCCTGGATGCCGCTGAACTTGAGCGTATCGGTGAAGCGCTGCTCGTCGGCTGTGCTGGCGATGACCATGCCCCGGCCTTCACCCAGCACCTGTCCCATCAGGCTCTGCGCGCCGGGGATGCGCCGATCGATGATGCTGCCGGCGTTCAGACCGGTCGCCGCCCGGAACACGATATCCCGGTCCGGCCCCTCGATGAGCCCGATGGCCGCCGTTTCCACTTGCATCGCCTGGATGGTCTGGTTGAGCACGCGCTGCCAGACTTCATGAAGGTTGAGGGACGTGTTGAATGCAGCCGCACCGTCGGCCAGGGCGGTCATGATGCGCGCTTGCCGGGCGCTCTCGGTGTAGAGCCGGGCATTCAACACGGCAATGCTGGCCTGGTCTGCGATGGCCTCCGCCAGCTCGAGCTGTGCGGCTCCGAACGCCCCCGGCATCGAGTGGACAACGGTCAGCACGCCCACCAGCCGCTCGCGGGCGATCAGCGGCACACATAGGGCCGCTTTCGCGCCGCTGCGGTCCTTTGCGTCATCCGGGCGGCGAAGCCAGCGCTCATCCTGGCTCGTATCGACGAGCAGGGCAGCCTTGCGGTGGCGGACGACCCAGCCAGCCAGTCCCCGGTCGACCGTATCGGTCAACTGCCGGATGGTGTGCTCGTGCAGGCTGCTCCCATAGACGATCGTTGCATCCAGCGGCTTGCCGGCGTCGTCCAGCACCACGATGCTGGCACGCTCTCCGCCCACATGCTGCATGGCCGCAAAGATCAGCCGCTGCAGGACCGTTCTCAGGTCCAGGGCGGCAGCCAGCTCCCGGTTGATCTGGATCAGGAGCTCAAGCAGAGCGCCGGTTCGATCTTCTACTGCAGGCATGGTTTCAGGTTTCGGGTCGTTGCTCGATCATTCAAAGGATAGCGCAACACCGCTGGTTTGCATGTATTTGTCATGCATCTGCCATAAGAAATCCACGGGGAAGGCGGTTTCGAAATGTATTTTAGTCCAGTTCCGGCTTTCGGGAATCCTGCTGGGCGCTCCGGGTACAATAGCTCGATGCCTCTTGACCTGAAACGCATCCAGGCCTTGTGCTTCGATCTGGATGGCACCCTCAGCGACACCGACGATCAATATGCCCGGCGGCTCGCTGCATGGTTGGGACGGGTTCCCTTGCTTCATGGATCGGATACGACCGCCCGGCATCTGGTCATGTGGATGGAATCCCCCGGCAACGCCCTGATGAGCCTCGGCGATGCCATCGGCGCGGATCGCTATGTCATCCCGGTCATCGATTGGATGTATCGCAACGTCAGGCATACCCGCGCCGATTTTCTGATCGTTCCCGGCGTGGCCGGGATGCTTCCCCGGCTCAAGCAGCACTACCCGCTGGCCGTGATCAGCGCCCGGGAAGAGCGGCATACCATGTCCTTCCTGAACGAGTGTGGGCTGACCGCCTACTTTGACGTCATCCTGACCGCCCTGAGCGCGCCGCACACCAAGCCCTACCCTGACCCGGTCCTTCTGGCCGCGCGCATGATGGGCGTTTCACCCCGGGATTGCTTGATGATCGGGGATACCACCGTCGATGTCCGCGCCGGCAGATCCGCCGGAGCGCAGACCATTGGCGTGTTGTGCGGGTTCGGTGAAGAGGCGGAGCTCCGCCGGCTTGGCGCCGACCTGATATTGCCGAGCAC
>DATKAF010000364.1:0-12503 GCA_035498395.1 Anaerolineales bacterium | reverse complement strand
CTCTTCAACTCCTCTATGCGGAACCAGCCCTCGAGCGGATTGCCGGAAGCAAGCAGCAACGTTCGGGACCAGTCACGCAGAGGGCCGCGGAACCACGCGCCGAGCGGAATTCCAAAGCCCTGCTTACGGTGCGACTTGACGCTTTCGGGAAGATAACGGTCGAAGGCCCGTTTCAGCAGGTACTTGCCGCTGCGGCCCCGCCTCTTCAGAGAGTCAGGCAGCCGCGCGGTCCACTCGACGATCTCATGGTCGAGGAATGGTGACCGGCCCTCCAACGACGCAGCCATCGTCATGCGGTCGGCTTTCACCAGGAGGTCGCCCGGAAGGTACGTGTGAAGATCCGTGTAGAGCGTGCGGTCGAGGAATGAGCCTTCGGCTTTCTCGAAGGTTTCAACCAGCAGGTTCTGAGCATTGCTGGCAAACAGGCTGCCCCAATGCTCCTCGTTCCAGAGGGCCTGGCGTTGCGCCGGAGAGAAATAGGAACCCCAGCGCAGGATACTGGCGCGTTCATCGATGAGCGGGAGCTGTCCCAGGCGCTTCATGCCGTTCGCCCAGCTTTGACCCGTGGGCTTGTCGGAACGGTCCTGCAAGCGCGCCGCAAGCCACGGCACCGCACGACGGTTCAGCCAGCCTGGCAGATTCGCGTACGCCCTTCCGTAAGGGTCCAAGCCATAGCGCTGGTATCCGGCGAAATCCTCATCGCCTCCATCGCCATTGAGAGCCACGGTCACGTGCTGCCGGGTCATCACCGAAATGTGATAAAGAGGGATGGCCGACGCATCCGCGAACGGCTCGCCGAAATGGCGGCTGATCTTTTCAAGGGTGGCAGGGATATCGCTGTACGCCAGCGTGAACTCGTGATGATCGGTGCCGTAGCGCTGTGCGACGGCGCGCGCATACGGCAGCTCGGAGAACTCCTGCTCCTCGAACCCGACGGAGAAAGTCTTGACAGGCGATGCGCTCAGCTCCGCCATCAGCGCGACCACGATGCTGGAGTCGATGCCGCCGCTCAAGTGGGCACCGAGCGGCACTTCGCTGACGAGACGCATGCATACCGCGTCGCACAGCCGGCCGCGCAATTCCTCTGCAAGCTCATCCTCGCTGCCGGTGAGCTTCGGCTGGTAGGAGTAGTCCCAATAACGCTGCACCTGCGCCTGGCCGTTTTCCCAGAGAAGCGTATGCGCCGCTTGCAGCTTGTAAACGTTCTTGTAGACCGTGCGCGGCTCAGGAATGTACTGAAGACTCAGGTACAGATCGATGGCTTCGAGATCGATCTCCGGCCGCTGTGGAAGAGCGGTCAGCAGCCCGGAAAGTTCCGAGCAGAAATAAAGCTCACTGCCTGCAACCGTATAGTAGATGGGTTTCTTGCCAAGACGGTCGCGGGCAAGCATCAGCCGCCGCCGTTTGTCGTCCCACAGGGCGAAGGCAAACATGCCCCGGAAATGCTGCACGCACGCCGGGCCTTCGTCCTCGTAATAGTGCAGGACGCACTCGGTGTCGGTATTGGTTCTGAACTGATGCCCGCGTTTTTCCAGGTCTTGCCGCATCTCCGGATAGTTGTAAATCTCGCCGTTGTAGACGATCCACAGCGAGTCGTCTTCATTGGAGATAGGCTGATCTCCCCCCTTCACATCGATGATGGCGAGCCGCCGCATGGCCAACCCGACGCCCTCGGCCACATGGAAGCCGTCACTGTCGGGGCCACGATAGTGTATCGCTTCGTTCATCGCATGCAGCCGTTCCCGGTCGGCTGGTCGCTGATCGGAGTACGCTAGACCGCAGATCCCGCACATCTCTAAACCGCCTTGTTAAGAATGGTCTGGTATTGCCGCGCCACGCTCTCCCATCCGAAAGATTCTTCGACCCGCATGCGCCCGGCATGTCCCATCTGCTCACGTCGGGCGCCGTCGACCAGAAGCTCCCGCAGTGAATCCTGCAAGCTTTGTGCATCGTTCACGGGCACGAGCAAACCGGTCTCCGGATCGGAGACGAGTTCCTCGTTGCCTGCGATCCGCGTGGCGATCACCGGCAGGCCGCTCGCCATGGCCTCGAGCACCGCGTTCGGCATACCCTCGTGGCGCGATGGATGCAAGAACAAGTTCGCGCTCGCGTATTCCTGTTTGACGCGCTCCGCAGGCTCCCAGCCCGAGAAGCGGACACGACCATCCAGCGCGTTCTGCTCGACCATGCGCTGAAGCGCACCCAGGAACGGACCATCGCCCACGATCGTCCATTCCCAGGGCAGGTCCTTCAGGCCTGCAAGAGCGCTCATCGCCACATCGTAGCCTTTTTGATACACCACCCGGCCAACGGAGAGCAGCCGCGGCGGCGACCACTGGCGGCTGCCGTCGCGGAACTCCTTCGGATCCACGCCGTTGGGGACGATGGCAATCGGCACCCTGGAATCAAAGGCGCGGGCGAGATCGAACAATCCCTGGCTGTTGGCGACCACCGCCGCGGCGTTCCGCCAGATCAGGTGCAGCCACGGCATTGCGAGCTTATGATAGAGCCAGAAATCATACGGGCGGAAACCGGGCACGTCGCCCCCTCGCAGAGAGACAACATACGGAACGCCGGCGACTGCTTTGACCAGCCAGGCGACCGCCCCGGACGGCAGGCCGAAGAATGCCAGGGTCATGGCGGGTGCGAAGCTTCGGAGCAGGCCCAGGGAGCGGAGCATGGCGCCCAGCATGAACATGATCTGCTCCGGCGCGCTGGAGCGGTCAGCGTGCCGCCGCCATGTGGGGCCGCGCAGGATGCGCAGGTTGCCGCATTGTTCTTCGCGCGGCAAGCTGCCATAGTGCGACGTCAACACCAGCACTTCGTTGCCCATCCCGGCCAGCAGGCGCGCAATGTGAGCGCTGGCATTGCCGGCTCCCCCTCCGACGGGCGGGTACTCGCTGTTGATGACAAGGATCTTCATGCTAGCGCGATGGCAGCCTTAGGGGCCGTCCAGGGATGGCGGCGGGATCGGGCAGGGATTGGCACGCGGGACGAGCACCTGGATGTCCGAGTACTCCAGGGTCAAAACGGGCTTGTATTGGCAGAGCAAGGGCTGTGCCACGAAAGCGGCCCAGGCATTGTTCTCCTCGATGAAATCGCCCTCTTCCACACCAAGGTTCTGCTTGTGCGTAACGATGGCCGCGAACCGGTGCGTCGCCAGGTCCTGATAGAACTTGGCCAGGTACGGCCGGTTGCCGGAGATCGCCATCTCCATGAGCGATACCACCTCATCCTCCGGCACGATCGGGACGTTTGGGATTAAGCCAAAGGTCAGCAGCTGGCGCTCGTTAATGAACAACACCGGCCCAGCCGCACCGTAGCCTTGAACTGTCTGCCGGAGGCTTGCCAGGTCTTGTTCGGCGCGGGCGCGGTCGTACGTGAATGGCGACGTGATGCGGGTTAGCGTGAACGCAACCGGGATGAGCAGCAGCAGCGCGATGCCCGGCCATACCGGCGGGGCGAACGCCGACGGCGCGCCAGGCTCCGCCTCGACGCGCTGTCCAATGAAATATGCGCCGATGAGCGCCAGCAGCACCATGTAGGCATCCATGTTGTGGAGGTCGCCGCCGCCTCCGATCTTGGTGCTGACCACCAGCCCGCCAGCAAGCAGCATCAGCAGCATCGCCAGCAACAAGAGCCAGCGAACCGGGTGCAGGTTCCGTACGTGCCCGCGGATCATGTAGAAGAGCAGTATGCCCAACGGCAGTGACACGATCAGGATGCCGGGGATGATGCCAATTGGGTTCGTCGCACTGGGGAACCAGCGATACCACAGGAGCGCGGACGTCAGGCTGGAGCCGAAGGCCTCCAGGTTGGTGTTCCCCGAAATCGCAATGTAGAACGCCTGACCGAGAAGCGCAGTTCCCAACCCCATAACGCCCCAGATGAACGGCTTGGCCAGATACCTCAGCATGTTGCCGGCCCGCCTGTACGGTTCTTCCAGCAGGTAGATGGCGATCGCCAACATCGCCGGGACGGGATACCAGTTGAGCCGGCTCATCCCGGCCCAGAATGATGCCACCAGTACCGCCGCCAAGGATCGCCATGGATGCCGCGGCGAGACGCCCAGCAGGATGATGATGACGCAGACTTGCAAGTGATAGTAGACCGCGCCCTGGAAGACATACAGGAAGAACCACGCCGCAAGGATCAGTGCCAGCACGCGGTCCTGGAGCTGCAGCCTGCGCACGAGCAGCCAGCCTGTCAGCGCCGTGATATCGATCCACAACAGCACTTGCCAGAGGCGGTGGAACCAGAGCGGGAGGCCGTGGACGATGAACGGGATGGATTGCAGGAAGTAGCGCGTCCCGTGCCAGACGGAGAGCGGGAGCTTCACGCCGTAAATGGACTGCGAGAACGGCAATGAGCCGTAATAGAAGCGGCTCGCCTCGGACCACCCTGCGGAGAACGGGTAGTCGGTCACTGCCAGCGAAACAGAGTAGACCTGTATCACCAGTCCGTCCAGCAGCACCGCGAACGCGAGAGCAAGCGGCCATGAAACACGGGCAGCCATCTTCCAGCCTACTGTCTGGACAAGCGCCAAGCCCCAGAAGAGCCACATGAGCCGGAAGAACGCGTCGAGGCCGCGGCCGTAGAAGTCCGCATGAGCCAGCCAGATTATAGGGAACGGCAGAGCTATCAGGAGGGTGCCAATGGCATGCGCCCACTTGCCGCTCGGGACCTCCAGATGAAGCTTCTGCCACAAAGCTCCGGTTCCGCTGCGGCGCAGCACGAAATAGACGCCCACCGCGACATAGAACGCGAAGACTCCCATCAGAAGGACCCACTTGTAGCGCGTGCGGAACTTGAAGAGCGCCTCCGTCTGCGCTTGCGTTTGGAGGATCGCCAGCAGGCTGATCGCCGCGCCGATGGCAATATAGGTCCTGGCAAAGGTCTTGATATCGCTCGACATGCTTCTCTCTGACGCGCGGCTCGCCGCCCGTTATCCTTCCGGTTCGCCGGGACCGCGTTTCTCGTTCATCGCTGCCAGGATGCCGGGCAGGAAGAACGCGCCGCCTAGGCTGACGCCCACGTACATGGCGCGGATGAGGACGGCAACCGTCAGGCTCACCGCCGTGCTCAGGCCGCCTACACTGGACAACAGGAATGTGAGGGACAACTCCTGCACACCATAGCCGTTGATCGATATCGGTACCAATGTGATGAAGTACGTGAGACTCCACAGGCCGGCGAGCAGCCAGAAGTCAACGTGACCGCCGAGGCCTTCGATCAAGACGTACATCGTGGTGACCGTGCAGAGCATATGACCCCAGGTACAGGCCAGCGCGCCAAGCAGCGCCATCGGCCGGCTCAACCACACAACGAACGTCTGGAACGTCCGTCCGACGAAACGCCACGCCTGAGACCACCACCCGGAAAGGGCAATGGACTGCACGGCAGTCCCGTTTCCGAGCGTGTGGAGCGTGGGAATCAGCCCGAAGAACAGAGTGAAGGCGTTACCGAGGGCGCCCATCAGCCGGTCTGCCGCGATGGAGGCCAGGCAGACGGCCCGGTCATAGCCAAGCTGCATGGCCCCGGCAAGCCGTACCACATCCCCGCCGATGGTGGTCGGCAGGAAGTTGTTCGCAAACAGGCCGGTGAACGTGAGCGCCAGCGACCGCGAGAACGGGATGTTGACGTTGCCGGAGCGCAGCAGGATATGCCAGCGCAGAGAAACGAAGAAACGCGAGATCAATACCAGGATAAGGCTGATAAGCAGCCGCGCCGGGGACATCTGCCGGAGCGCTCCCAACACCTCGTCCCAGCCCCCCTCGCGGACTAGCACCACGATCAAGACGACGGCGAGGACGGTGCCCGCCACCCTGAGCAGCAGGCTGCGGTTCTTGCGAAGCCAATCAACGAGTCGGGTCTTCATGGGGAATCGTCTCACGCACGGTATACGTCAGCTTCTTCTGGGACTCGTGATAGGTGCGCGCCAACAACTCTGCCATCAGGCCCATCAGGATGGACTGGAAACCCAGGATCAGGAACATTATCGCCAATTGGAAAAGCGGTGAGCCCAGCACCGAGACATGATCCAGCGTCCGGCGGACGAACAGATAGGCAAGCGTCAGACTGCCGCCGAAGATCAGTACCATGCCTGCGCCGCCAAACAGCCGCATGGGCTTGTTGGAGTAGCTCAGCAGGAACTTAGCCGTCATGAGGTCAAGGATCACCTTGAGTGTCCGGTCCAGGCCGTATTTCGCCTTGCCAAATCGTCGCGGGTGATGCCTCACAGGCACTTCCACGATCTGCGCGCCGACCGAATGAGCGAACACCGGGATGAAGCGGTGCATTTCTCCGTAGAGCCGGAAGCCCTCGAGCGCCGCGCGCCGGTAGGCCTTCAGCGTGCAGCCGTAATCATGCAGGTGCACGCCGGTCACTGCCGAGATAAGCGCGTTCGCCACCCTGGAAGGGAACGTGCGCGTCAGGGCGTTGTCCATCCGCGACTTGCGCCAGCCGCTCACCACATCATAGCCTTCGTCCAGTTTTCCGAGCAGCATGGGGATGTCGTCAGGATCGTTCTGGAGGTCCGCGTCCAGCAGGATGATGATATCGCCGCGTGAATAATCAATACCTGCCGTGATGGCAGCCGTCTGGCCAAAATTGCGCCGGAAGACGACGATGCGCACGTGCTCAGGGTCTTCCTGGGCGAGCTGGCGCAGGATCGCCAGGCTCTGATCCGTACTGCCGTCGTCGACGAAGATGACCTCCCACGATCTGTGCACCGGGCCGAGTGCCCGGCAGATGGCCTCGAAGAGCAGCATCAGGTTCTGCTCCTCGTTGTAGACCGGAATGACCAATGAAAGCTCCATTATTCCTTTCCGGCGATGCTTACGCCGCCGAGAACGGCAGATGGGTGTTGCCAGTGCCAAACATACTCATCGCCGAACGTTCCAACATACTGCACATCCGGTATCCCGGCAAACGTGCGCAGGCCCAGGTCAGACATGTCCAGCCGGATCCGGTCGACCACGATCCAGCCCGAGTCGTGCTGCTCGATCAGTGTCAGGATTTCCTGAGGCGGTGTCTGCGTTGTGATTCGGTATCGAGCCTCGAACTTCGGTTCTTCCTTCCACGCACTGTAAAACCCATAGACGGTCGAGATCAGCGTGTCGCCGGGCTGTACATGGTCCACCATGTATGCTTGAACCTGCGTCAAGTCGTGAAGGTAATCCTCCGAGATCGGATTGTCCGGATCCGTCGAGACGGTCGGCGCAACGACCTGCGGCACATTCACCATTGACAGGCACAGCACCCCTGCGACCGCAATGCCCGCCAGTTTGCCCTTCCATGGGATCAGCAGCTTAACAAGCTTCCAGAGCAGGTACAGCCCCATCGCCGCCACGATGATGTACCACAACTCCGTCGTGCTGAGATGCCGCGTGTGGAAGAAGGTCTCTGAGAAGAAAGCGAAGAAGCCGAGGTAAGCTGCCCACAAACTCAGGACAAAGGCGGGAAGGAAATTGCGGCGGCCTACAAGCACCGAGCAGGCGACCGCGACCAGCAGCCCCGCCACCGGAAGCAGCACGAGGCGGTCAAAATACCACTGTTGCTGCGGATTGGGCAGGAAGTACTCGACCGGAACTGAATTGTATCTCGGAAAGGGCACGATTTTCGACTTCTGCCGCTCGAACCAACCGTAGGCAGCAATCACGAACCCTCCGCCCACGAGAGCGAGAAAGAGCAGGTTGAGCCGGTTGCGCCAATCGAACCTGCCGAACAGGAAGACCATGAAAACCGGGTACGCCAACAGGATCGTCCGGAATGTCGAGAGCCGGTCCCCATACAGCGCGAATATCGGTGGAAGGAAGAGGAGAAGGGCAAGCGCCAGCGTCCTGGGGGTCAGGATCTCCCGCCAATCATGTGCGAGGACCGCGCCGCGGGGGATCAGCTCGATCAAACACACCATCCCAAGGATGATCCAGTAGAAGTAGAAGGGATAGACCGCGTACTCGCGAGCGATGCGGGCGAACGTCACGATCCAAGGGCTCGCGGCGTACAACAGGACCGATAAAGCTGCTACAGGCCGGTTGATTCTGCGGGTCAGCAAGTACAGCGGCAGGATCGCCAGCACGTTGAATAGGACACCAACGATCCTCGCCGCCCAGAGCTGGTATCCGAACAGGCGAAGCGCCAGTGAGACAGGAACGGTGACCAGCCACAGGCCCCGCGGATATACCGATGCCAGCGCCGCGCCCTCCGCGATCTGCCGCGCCGCGATCAGGTGATAGTACTCGTCGACGGCAGGAAAGAACCCGCCCAGGTTCGGCAGCCGGAGCGCGAGCGCAATAAGCGCGGCCCCGAGCATCACTGCCGCGTCCACCCGGTCGAGAGGACCGGTTACGCCGGTGAGCGCGTTACCGATGTCGACCACCAGACCCAGTCGCCTGTGCCACAGAAGCAACAGCAGCGGAAGCACCAAGCCGGCTAGTGCAGTGATACCCAAGCCGATCACAAAGGCCCTTGACGCGTACCACGGCACGGAGAGAGCATGCTGGTATGTGAGCTTCCCGGCTGCTGAAACGAACTGCTCCGCCTCGCCGCCATCCCACGCAATGGTCAGCTTGCCATCCGGCTCCGCCTGGCGGAAGTTCAGTTCGACGCCGGCCCCGGTCTTGCCCTCCCACTCCAACTTGTTATTGGAGGCATTCTGCAGGACGAGCTCATCCCCGGCGCGCTTCCAACCGGCCTGCCGGATGGCGTCATACGATACGTCGCCGAGCGCCGTGTGGAACCAGGACAGCCGAACACCCGGCTTGCCCGAGACCGACGACGTCCCCGGAACGAACGAGATGCTGACATGATGCTCTGGCAGGAGAAACGGTATGTACCTGGCATCAGAGCGCCACCGGCTGGTGCCAGCGAAGAGAAGAATCGCCGCCACGATCAGACTGGCGCCGATGAACGCCCAACGCTGGAAGATGGTTAGCTCTGAGAGAAGGCCCCGCGCCCAAGCGAACAGGAAGTAGAAGGCTGCTGATGCTAGCATGGCAAGAGTAGCGGTGATCAGGATCAGCAGCCGGCTGCCCGCCGGATAGATATCCATAAGCCAGTATCCGCTGGCGAACAGCGCGAAGCTGAACCCGCACAATACGGCAGGCACCAACAGCCATCGATTCGACCGGACATGCAGCGACGCCATTTCGGTTACTGGCAACTCTACCGTTCAGCAGCTAGGGAGCCGGCTGCACTGGATGCCACCTCCAGATGTATTCGCCGCCGAAGTACCCGACGTAATCGACCTGTTTCCCATCGACCGTTGTGGCCTTGAGCGGCAGGGGCCTGTCGTTACTGGCGAAATAGGAGATCGAGTCCAGCACGATCCAGCCGGTGTCGTTCTGCCCAACAGCGGATGCGATCAACTCCCCTGGCGTCTTGCCGATGGGTTCGGCGGTCTCATACGGAAAGATACCCTTGTACTTGATCCCATATGTATAGAAGCCGTACGGGTAGATCTGCTTGAACTGCGGCGCACCCTTCCAGTGCACGTACCCCGCGAACTGCGATGAGAGCAGGGCATCCTGGCTGCTAACCTTGTCCTGTAGATACGAGTAAGCCGGCCCCATATTGAAATGGTAGTCCGCCGTGATAGGGTTTGTGCCCTGCTTGTCGTAGGTCGAAGGAACCACCACTTGCGACACATTGAACGCCAGGGCCAGCAAGACGGTGGCGGTCAACGGCAACGCGACATCCCTTCCCGGCCGGTGCATTAGGAACACGAACAGTCCGAAGACGCCAAGCGCGAAGACGACGACATACCAGAGCTGCAGTAGCGTCTGGTAGCGCGGCAGCAGCAGATAGCCGAAGAAGACCATGAAGAAGAATGCATACGCAAGCGCCAACGCCCCCACGAAAGAAGGAATGAAGTTGGCTCGCAGGCTCCGGACACACAAGACCACGGCAGATGCCAGTATTACCAAGGGGACGACCACCGGACGATCAGAGTACCACTGCTGAACGGGATCTGGAAAGAAGAACTGGAGCGCCTGTGGGCGATACTGCGGACTGACAGACAGGCCTGCATGTCCAAAGGCCCGGGCATATGCGAATCCCGCCAGCAGCACTGCTACGCCCAACATGGCGAACAGCGCCAAGTTAGGCCAGTGATGCAGATCGAACTTGAACAGCAGGAAGAGTGCAGCAATCCCGTACGCAATGAAGATGAGCTTGGCCGTCGACCGGGCATCCAGGAATACGGCATAGAAAGGGACGAACAGGAGAATTACCACAAGCAGCCAGCGTCCTGACCCGAACAGCGTCTTCCAATCCCTGAAGAAATGCATGCCGCTGGGCAGGCGCTCAAGGTAGACCACCATCGCGAAGGCGATCCAGTAGCAATAGAAAGGATAGTAGGCGTACTCGCGGACATTCCTCGAGATGGCGATCAACCACGGGCTGGCCGCGTACAGAACGCAAGAGAGTATAGCCACCGGCATATTGATCCTGCGCGTCAGCAGAAAGAGCGGAAGGATCGCCAGCGCGCTAAAGATCACACCGGGCAGACGCGCCGCCCACAGTTCGGCCCCAAAGAGGCGGATCGAGAGGAACACCGGTACCGTAACGATGAAGAGACTGCGGTCGAAAACGGAACCCAATGGAGCTCCCTGCAGCAGAGCTTTCGCCGCAAGTAGATGAGCGTATTCGTCGTTATAAGGATAAAGCCTGCCGAGGTTGAATACACGCAGCGCGAGCGCCAGCGAGGTCATACCGACGATAAGCGCCCATTCACCCTGGCTGAGTCCTCGCGCCGCAGCGCCGCCTCCCGGCGCCGGGGGTTGCGCCGGTTGGATCAGCGCCTCGAAGGAGCGCTCCAGCCCAGTCAGGATAGGCGCGCGGTTCTTCCAGATCAAAAGGTTGGCAGCCAGGCACAGAACAATGAAGTCCAGCGCGCCGAGAAACAAAAGGAACATGCGCGTGGCGTAGAACGGGACGGGGAACTGGTGAACAGCCTGATATCTGCCGTCCGCCTCCGTGCCCAGTGCGATGTTCTCGGTCCTCGCGTTCCATGTCACCTGGACAAGGGCGGGCCGCGCGGACGAGCCAAAGGTCAGAATCGCGCTGTCGCCCGTTCGGCCGGTCCACTCCAAGCGGTTGTTCGCCGGATCCGTGAGGATGAGGTCGGTACCTTTTCGCGTCCAGCCGTGGTAGTGAATGCTGCCGTAGGAGATGTCCCCGAGCGAGGTAGTGAAGCGCAGTATCTGGATCTGAGCGTTCTCCACGTTTGAGTGCGGCGGGACCGATACGCCCAGGTATTGCCTTGGCAGCAGGAAAGTAATGTACCTCGGTGTCGCCTGTCCGGTTCCGCCGAGGTACATAATTGCCAGATATATGCCAACTGCGGCGCTGCCTGCCAGTAGCCACCATCGATCGCCTCGCTCGACCGCGGGCAGAAGCGGCGCCACGAGCCGATCCAACAGCAGATAATACGCAGCCACTCCGAGAGCCGCCGCCAGTACGCCGACCAGCAACGCCGCCCGGCTGGTAGCCGGTAGCGCGTCCACCAACCTATAGCTGTAGAGCACCAATCCAAAACCGATCCCAAGGACCAGGGCTGCATAAGCCCGCAGGCTCTTGAACGGGGCGGTAAGGGTCAATGCCATGGAAAGCTCGCTGATCGTTCGGGATGAGGGATACGGGTCGCGGTGCCTTGCCTCGATTCCGCGTGCCGCTGCCGGGCGCTCTCGGGTTTTGCTAGGCAGCCACCTGCACCTTCTTCAGGCGCTCCACATCTGCACTGACCATCATAGTTACCAGATCCCGGAATGGGACGCTGATCTGCCAACCGAGTTCTGCACATGACTTGCCCGGATCGGAGACGAGCTCATCCACTTCGGCCGGCCGGTAGAACCGCTGGTCTTGTACGACGTAGTCGCGGTAGTCCAGACCGAGGTGCCCGAAGGCGATCTCGCAGAACTCGCGCACGCTGTGCGTCTCGCCGGTCCCCACGACGAAGTTGTCCGGCTTGTCCTGCTGCAGCATCAACCACATGGCTTTGACGTAGTCGCCGGCAAAACCCCAATCGCGCCGCGCCTTGAGGTTGCCAAGCCGAAGTTCCTTGGCAAGGCCGAGCTTGATGCGGGCGGCGCCGTCCGATATCTTGCGGGTCACGAATTCCAGGCCGCGCCGGGGGCTCTCGTGGTTGAACAGGATGCCCGATACGGCGAAGAGCCCGAACGACTCCCGGTAGTTCACCGTGATCCAGTGTCCATACACCTTGGCTACGCCGTAAGGGCTGCGTGGATAGAACGGCGTCGTCTCCCGCTGCGGCACTTCGACGACCTTGCCAAACATCTCGCTCGACGAGGCCTGGTAGAAGCGGATCTTGGAGTTGACGAACCGGATCGCCTCCAGCATGCGAGTGACACCCAGCGCCGTTACATCTCCGGTCAGCGCCGGCTGATTCCACGATGTTGGAACAAAGGACTGCGCGGCTAGGTTGTACACCTCAGTGGGTTTGTACTCTTCGAAAATGGGCAGCAGCGATCCCTGGTCGGTCA
>DATKAF010000363.1:0-9650 GCA_035498395.1 Anaerolineales bacterium | reverse complement strand
CAGGGCGAATTCCTTCTCCAGGCTATAGACCGCCATGCGCCACTCATTCCAGGATCGCCATAGCCAGCGCGCGGCGAACAGCCCACCGATTGCCAGCAGAATATAGATCAGCACTTCATGTGTGCTGAGAAACCGATAGATGGCTGCCATGGAGCGCCTTACAGATCGTGCAGCACGCCGCGGATCAGCTTCTCAATCTTGGGGGTGATGATCCTGCCGGCCGCAATGACCTCTTCGTGCATGGTAACCGTCGAGCCGTCGAGGTTCGCCTTGTTGCTGATGCCGGAAAAACCGAGCACGCGCAGGCCACCGTGGCGGGCAACGATCACCTCCGGGACAGTAGACATGCCGACGGAATCGGCACCCGCCATCCGCAGGAACCGCAGGTCGGCGGGACCCTCAAAGGAGGGACCGCTGAGCCCGGCATAGACTCCCTCGCGCAGCGTAATGCCCTCACGGCGGGCAACGGCGCGAGCCTTATCCGCCAATTCCCGGTCGTACGCCTGGCTCATATCGGGGAAACGCGGACCGAGCTCATCGTAGTTGGGACCCATCAAGGGGTTGTGACCCATCATGCCCAGGAAATTCAGGTTATCTGTGATGAGCATGACGTCGCCCGGAACGAAATCTGGATTCACGCCACCGGCCGCATTGGTAACGACCATGATCTCCACGCCGAGCCGCTGCATGACGCGAACCGGGAGAGTGACCTGCGCCATGCTATAGCCTTCGTAGAAATGGATCCGGCCCTGCATGACGAAGACAGTTTTTCCCTCGAGCTCACCGATCACTAGGCGGCCCGCATGACCGAACACGGTCGAAACGGGAAAATGAGGCAGCTCCGAGAATGGAACGATATCCGGAGATGGGATCGAATCAGCCAGGGCATTCAGACCGGAGCCCAGGATAATGGCGATGCGCGGCTTCCGCGCTGAACGCTGCCGGATAGCCTTCACGACGTCATCGATTTCATCGAGTGAGAAGTGGGTTATCATTCCGATGCCAGAGCCAGTGGATGCCTCAACGCCACAACCGCCAGCACCCCCGCTGGGCGGATTCGCTTGCGAGCGGATTATATCAGAGTTCACCGGCACTCTTTTTCAAATGCGCTGGATTGAATTGACACTATATTGACGCGGAAGAGGTCCTCGCGCTACCCTTCCACGACAGACCTAACGCCTGGCCCAACGTGGAGCTTATGGATCGGCATCGCGCTATCCTGCTCAGGGGGCAATATCACCACAGAATGAGATCCTGAACAAAGAACAACCCGGCCTGGAAACCGGGTTGTCATGTGTCAGTGGAGCACACTGGCAAAGGCCGAGACAGCCTTCTCGACGGCGGCGTCATCGATCCAGCAATGGGTCACGAGGCGGAACCGCCGCGGGCTGCTGGCGCTCACCAGAACACCCTGCTTCTTGAGCTTATCCTCGATCTCCGGCGCAGACAGCTTCGCATGAGGCGCGAGGTTGAAAAAGACCATGTTGGTGGCAGGTGTACCGGGATCCAGCACAACACAATCATTGGCGCGAAGCCCGTCGGCCAGATGGTGCGCGCGCAGATGATCTTCGCCCAGCCGGGGAACCATCTTCTCGAGCGCGACGATGCCTGCGGCTGCCAGCACGCCCGCCTGCCGCATACCGCCGCCCAGCAGCTTTCGTGCGCGCTTTGCCTTGCGGATGAATTCACGGTCGCCGCACAGGACGGAGCCCACGGGCGCCGAAAGGCCTTTGCTAAGACAGAACGTGACCGAGTCCACCGGCTTGGCCAGCTCACGCGCAGGAATGCCCAGCGCTGCAGCCGCGTTGAATATCCGCGCACCGTCCAGGTGAACCTTCAGGCCATGATCGTGAGCGAACTTCGAAATCATCTGAGTGTATTCCGCGGTTTGAAATGTACCGCCGCAGCGGTTGTGCGTGTTCTCCAGGCACACCAGGCGCGTGATCGGATCGTGCGGATCGTCGGGCCGTATGGCGGCTTCCACTTCTTCGGGCAGCAAGGAACCATCGGGCTGGTTCTTCAACTGGAAGGAACTGATGCCGCCCAGAACGGACATGCCGCCTGCCTCGAACAGGAAGGAATGATTGAGCTGCCCAATGATGACCTCGTCGCCGCGTTGGCAATGAGCAAGCAGAGCCGCGAGGTTGCCCATCGTGCCGGAGGCGACGAACAGCCCCGCATCCTTGCCTATCATCCCGGCAGCCATCTCTTGCAGCCGGTTCACGGTGGGATCATCCCCGAAGACGTCATCCCCGACCTCGGCCTTTGCCATTGCCTCACGCATTTCGGGCGTAGGCTTCGTGACGGTATCGGATCGCAAGTCTATGTATTCCATCGGAACTCCTCTTTGGTTATTTGCCCGGCAAGCGGCTTGCCGCGCCATACTTGACCGCGCTTTGGCACCCTAATGACCGCGAACGGCTCCATAGCCCATGTCGCGCAGCGAATGAAGAACAGCCTGCAGCTCGTCCGGCAGTGGCGCTGCGAAGTCGCGGGGCTCGGCTTCATCCGGAAGCCTGATGCGCAATTTTGCGGCGTGAAGAAAATGGCGCGCGATCGGAACACTAGGCTGCTTGAAGCCATAGACCCGATCGCCGACGATCGGGCAGCCGAGGAAGGCGCAGTGGACGCGGATCTGATGAGTCCGGCCGGTCAGCGGATGGAATTCGAGCAGTGTGTGCGCCGGAAACGACTCGAGGGTCTTGTACTCACTGACCGCCTCGCGTCCCTTGTCACGGGCGACGATCGACATCTGCTTGCGATGGCTGGGATCGCGCCCGATAGGTGCTTCTACTCTACCCGTAGGTGTTCGGGGCTTGCCGTCCACCAGAGCGATGTACGTCTTCGATACTTCCCGGAGACGAAACTGGTCTTGCAGCCAACGGTGAGCCCGGTCATTCTTCGCCAGAAGGATCAGGCCGGAGGTTTCCTTGTCGAGGCGGTGCACCACACCAGGCCGGTCCTCTCCGCCAATGCCTTCCATGTCCGGGTCGTATCCCAGCACGGCGTTCACCAGTGTGCCGGTCTGGTGGCCTGCTGCCGGATGCACGACCATCCCAGCGGCCTTGTTGATCACAACCACATTTTCGTTCTCAAAGACGATATCCAGCGGAATGTCCTCACCGGCGAGCCTCGACGGCGCGACCGGTGGGATACGGACTTCAATAACTGCGCCGCGCTCCAGTTTGAGGCCGGATTTGGCGGCCGGCTTGCCATCCACCTTCACGAAGCCATCCTGCACGAGGGTTTGCAAGCGCGCACGCGAATACTGGGGCAGTGTCTCCACCAGGTAATGATCCAGACGCTGACCATCGGATTTCTCAAAACGGAAGCTCAAGACCTGCCCTTCCATGGATCAAATCCCGGCGTCAGACAGCCGCCTGCTTCTTCCTATCGGAGCGCTCCTTCAGCCAGACATCGAGGAGCAGAAGCACAACGCCGACGGATATGGAAGCATCCGCAACATTAAAGACGGGAAAAGCACCGACGGCAATGAAATCGGTAACCTCATGCATCAGCAGACGGTCGATCAGGTTGCCAACTGCGCCGCCAAGCTGTAAAGCCATGGCCAGCCGCAGCAGCCAGTCATTCGGGTCGACACGCGGAAAGTAGTAGAAGATCGCGATAATGACCAGTATTGCCAGTACGGTGAAGATCGAATTGCCGTTCTGGAACGTCCCGAACGCCGCGCCGCTATTCGACCAATTGACAATGCGAACATAAGGGCCGAGCCATTGCAGAGCATCCGGCAGCCAGGTGCTCTGGAATGGCAGGTTATTCCGTACCAACGATTTGGTCCATTGATCCAGAATGACAATTACACCGGCCACCCCCACCAGCATGCCGTAGTCCCGCCAGTTACGATTCAAGCTCTGCTCCTGAATGAAATGTCGATGCCGCCGTTGTGCGCGCCCAATTGTACACTACGACCAAACTGGCTCCCGAGAAAGCTAGTAGACCGCGACACGAGGAACACGTGCGCTGATATTCGTCATCACCTCGTATTCGTTGGTGCCGGCCCACTCTGCTAGGTCTTCGGCCGTGATCGATTCCCCGGAGGCGCCTGTTCCGAGCAGGATAACTGGATCATCGACCCCGGCGCCATCAGTTCCAACATTGACCATGAATTGATCCATGCAAATACGGCCCACCTGCGGATACTTGCGACCATTGACGATCACGCTTGCCCTGTTGGTCATCCGCCGAAAATAGCCATCCGCATAGCCGCAGGGAATCGTCACGATGCGCGTTGGGGTATTCGATTCCCATAGTGAGCCATAGCTCACCGGCCTGCCCGGTTGTGTGATCTTGGAGAAGCTGACGCGCGACCACCAGGTGGCGGCAGGCGCAACTGGAACGCTCCGCTCCACGTCAGGCCCTGGATAGATGCCATAGAACATGATACCTGGACGAACCATGTCGAAGTGGCTCTCCGGCAGTTGAAGGATTGCGCCAGAATTAGCCATGTGACGCAGAGACGGCACCGGCGCTTGCAGTTTCTCATAAAGCCCGAGAACCTGCCGGAAGCGCTCTATCTGCAGCCGTGCATGACCGAGGTCTGCCGTCTCCGAATTCGCGAAGTGCGAAAAGATGCCCTCGATCTCAAGGTGGCGGCACGTGAGGGAGCGCTCGATGAACGGCCGGGCTTCGTACTCGTGCATGCCGGTCCGCTCCATGCCGGTATCGATCTTGAGATGCACCTTGAGCAGACGACCAGCGGATGCCGCAGCGGCCTCGGCGGTATCCAGCAGCTCGATAGAGGACACCGCCATGGTCAGATCGTGCTGGACGAACAGGCCAGCCTGTTGCGGCAGGCTCGCACCCATCACAAGCACCGGCTGCTGCAAGCCGAGCTGGCGCAGATGGATAGCTTCCTCCACAATGGCAACACCTAGATAATCCGCATGCGACGCTATGTATGGCGCGACGTGGTCCACCCCATGCCCGTAAGCATTGGCTTTGACGACGGCCATGACCCTGGCTGGCTTCACATGGTCACGGATGCTTTGCAGATTCTGGAGCAGTTGCGGAAGGTTGATCTCGAGATAGGTTGGGCGAACATCCGATGAATTCATGCCGTCAATTGTACGCGGAAACAGAGCGCACAATCAATGGTCCGCCTGCCGAAGTATCGGCCGCGCCGCGGATAGTGCCGGCTCTGAGGAAAACCCGGCGGATGACTAGTGCCAGGCGCCGATGATCGCGCCCGCGACGAGCAGATAGACCAGGTGCTCCCCTGCCTCGATCAACCAACCCTTCCATCCCTGCCCGGAGAACAGCTTGTTTACCAGGTTGGTGGGCGCAACGAAACCGAGCCAGATCATGAAGCCGGCTGCAACGCCCGCACCCGCTCCTTTGACACCAAGCGTGTTCAGGACAAGCGCAAGGGCGGTCGCCTCAACTGCGGACGCAACGATGGTGAAGGCGTACAGGCCGACCATGCTCTCGCCTCCGCCCTGAGGCCGGTCCTCGTACTTGCGGCCGAGCGTCGCCAACCACGGCTTGAAAAAGACCGCCGGATGATACCAGATGGAGCCAATGATGATGCTTGCGACGACGCTAACAACCACAGCCAGCCAGTTGATCGCGCTGAAGTCCATGTGTCTCTCCTCTCTACGTTAGGAAGATCCGACTGATGCATATTCAAGAACACAGAATACATGTTCTAGTTGCGGCAATTCGCATGGTTACATCTTGCCTGCCACGTAATCCAGCACGTCGATCTTGGTGAGAATAGCGCTGGGCCGGCCTTGGTCGGCGATAATGAGAGCATAGCCCTGGGTGAGCATCGGCATGGCTTCCTCCAGCGATGTCTCAGGGGGGAAGACCGCCTTGGCGTTTTGGACCAGGCGGTCTATGCTCTCGTCATGGTTGTGAGCATGGCCGCTTTCCAGCACATGGTTCAGGAGGTCGACTTCCTCGATGGTTCCCGCCAGCATGCCATCTGAGCCCACGACCGGCATTTGCGATACTGCATTCTGACGCATCGCCGTCATGACCTTGCGCATTGAGTCGCCCAGCGATGCCGTGTAGAGAGCCTTGTTGGGCTTTGCCAGCGAGAGGTCGCCCAGGGTGACCTCGCCGAACTCCATCTCCATGAAGCCGTTCTCGCGCATCCACTTGTTGTCATAGAACTTGGAGAGATAGCGGGAACCGCTATCGGGAAAGATCACTACCACAAGCCGGTCCGCCGGCAGCCTGGCGGCGTACTTTATCGTCCCGGCGAGCGCAGAGCCGGAAGATCCTCCGGCGAAGATGCCTTCCTGCCGCACCAGTTGGCGGGCCCACAGGAACGACTCGCGATCGTTCACGCGCACGATATCATCCACCGAATTGATGTCGGTCGTCGAGGGCAGGAAGTCCTCGCCGATCCCTTCGACCTTGTAGGTCTTTGGATACGCGCCCTCCGGTATCTTTCCCTTGTTCTTCCAGATCTCATAGAGGATCGAGCCCTCGATATCCACGCCAACGATGCGGATATTCGGATTCTTTGATTTGAGGTAATGGCTAAGCCCGGAGATAGTCCCTCCAGTTCCCATGCCGATCACTAGATCCGTGAGCTTGCCATCCGTCTGCTCCCAGATTTCCGGGCCCGTGAAGAGCTCATGCGTCCTTGGATTGTCAGGGTTGTGGTATTGGTTGGCAAGGATGGCGTTCGGCGTCTCACGAGCAAATCGCTTAGCTACCTCGTAATACGAACGCGGGTCATCCGGGGCAACAGCGGTCGGCGTGATGACGACCTTTGCCCCATAGGCGCGAAGAAGAAGTATCTTCTCATTGCTCATCTTGTCGGGCATGACGAAGATGGTCTTGTAACCTTTCATGGCTGCCGCAATGGCGAGGCCGACGCCCGTGTTCCCCGAGGTCGCCTCCACGACGGTGCCTCCGGGCTTCAGCTCGCCGCGCTTCTCGGCTTGCTCCACGATGTACAGGCCGACGCGGTCCTTCACGCTGCCGCCCGGATTCAGATTCTCCAGCTTGGCATAGACGGCTGGAGGAACTTGATGCGCCACTCGACCGAGTCTCACCAGTGGGGTCCTGCCGATCGCTCCCAGGATGTTGTCATATACGTGTTTCTGATCTGATGAAGGCAGACTCGTCATCCCTTCTCCTCTAACCTAGCCTACCGGCTCCGCCCACCTATGCCTGGGCACCGATCTTGCGGGCGGCTGCTTTGATGGCTTCAACACTGAGATAAACATCCGCGTCGGAGGTTGACCATCCGGATACGCTGATCCGCATGGCCGTGTGTCCCTGCCAGACAGTCCCGCCGAACCACGCTGTGCCATCCTGCTGAACGGCCGAAATGACTCCATTGGTTGTCTCCGGATCTCCAAACGAGACGAGCACCTGATTCAGGCAAATATCATTCAGTACCTGGAAGCCGGCCGCGGACAGCCCGGCTGCGAAGCTCTCTGCTGCGCGACAATCGCGCTCGATCATCTCTGCAAGACCTCTGCGTCCGAGAGAAAGGAGGGCGGCCCATATCTCCACACCGCGCGCTCTGCGCGAGAGTTCCGGGGTGTAGTGCATCGGTTCCCGCTGCTCGCCTGTGATGAGGTACGCTGCCGTCGCAGACATGGCAGCACGCAGGTCGAGCTCACTGCGGACGAACGCCAGGCCGCTGTCGTATGGCACATTCAGCCACTTGTGGGCGTCTGTGGCCCAGGAATCGGCGAGCTCCAACCCATCTCCAAGATAGCTGCGGCTGGGACAGGCACGCGCCCACAAGCCGAACGCCCCGTCCACGTGCGCCCACGCGCCTGCCTGATGCGCCCTCTCACAGATCTCCTGCGCTGGATCGAACGCTCCCGTGTTGACGTTGCCGGCTTGAATGCAGACAATGGTGTTCTCATCCTTGATCGTCAAGCCATCCACACGCATGCGCCCTTGTCCATCGACCGGAACCCGGATCAGGCGTTCGCGGCCCAACCCAAGCATGCTCAAGGCTTTTAGTACGGAAACATGGACCTCATTGCCCACGATGACCGAGATCTCGGGTGCGCCGAAGAGGCCCTTGGCCTCCACATCCCAGCCCTGGCGCGCCAGCAGGGCATGGCGGGCCGCCGCCAACGCGGTGAAGTTCGCCATGGTCGCGCCAGTCACAAAACCGACAGCGCAATGCTCTGGCAAGCCGAGCACGTCCAGCAGCCAGCGCATCGAAACGTCCTCGAGTTTCGCTCCAACGGGAGAAGCCAGGCGAAGGCCCCCATTCTGATCCCACGCCGCAGCCAGCCACTGGGCTGCCAGGGAGGCATGCACAGATCCCCCGATCACAAAGCCGAAGTACCGGCTGCCGGCGCTTGCTACTGTCGCCGGAGAACCGATCTGGTCCAGGGTGTTGAGCATGGTCTGAGGGTCAATGCCGGCATCCGGCAGGGAAATATCCAGATCGGCCAGGTGCTGAACCGCATCTGCATCGGGACTGACCCGGCGCTTGTCCAAGGATTCCAAGTATGCGATGGCGCGAGCGGAGGCGCTCTCAAGCAACTCTCTCATAGTTCCTCTCCTGAACACAGGCAAAGCAGGTGGTACCACATCAGGGCGTGCGGCTCAGAGTTTACCCCAATTAGGGTCGAAGTGCACGGATTAAGCGAAGAATGCGAGTGAAGACTCTCACTCGCATTCCGCGTGGCGGGAAGCCGCAGGGTTCAGCCTAGTAGATGGGCAGAGCGGGATCGACCTCTCTGGCCCAGGCGTTGATGCCGCCCTTGAGGTTCTTGACCTTCTTGAAACCGGCGCTCGCCAGCAGCTCCAGGGCACGCGAGGAACGCACGCCCGTCTTGCAGAAAACGACCATGTCCTGAGCTGAATCAAGCTCGGAGAGGCGCGCTGCAAGGGCACCCAGCGGTATGTTGACGGCGCCTGGCAAGGCGGAGATCTGAAGCTCGTGCGGCTCACGCACATCCAGCAGCTTCAGGTGATTCTGCTTGAGGCGGAAAGCCAGGTCGGGAGCCGTGATGTCATAGCCATCGCCTGCCGAGCCCTCGTCGTGGCCGCGGCCGGGAACGCCGCAGAAGGCGTCGTAATCGATCAGCTCCTTGATGTCGGCGTGATCGCTGCAAACACGGCAATGCGGATTCTTCTTGAGCTTGACGAAGTCGAACGACGAGTCGAGAGCATTGTAGAGCAGCAGGCGTCCGATCAGCGGATCGCCGATGCCGAGCAGGACCTTCAACGCTTCGGTGGCCTGGAGCGTGCCGATCGTGCCAGGCAGAACGCCGAGCACGCCGCCCTCGGCGCAGGAGGGCACGAGACCGGGAGGCGGCGGCTCAGGGAACAGGCAGCGATAGCAGGGACCTTCTTTGGCGTAGAAGACGCTCACCTGCCCATCGAAGCGATAGATGGAGGCGTAGACGTTGGGCTTTCCCAGGAACACCGCGACATCGTTCGTGAGGTAGCGCGTCGGGAAGTTATCGGTGCCGTCAAGGAGAATGTCGTAGTCCTTGGCGATGCGCATGGCATTCTCAGAGTTGAACGGCTCGTTGTATACGTCGACCTGGATGTCAGGGTTCAGGTCCAGCAGCCTGGCGCGGGCACTCTCGACCTTCAGCTTGCCGAGCGTGCTCGTGCCGTGAATGATCTGGCGCTGGAGGTTAGAAGACTCGACCACGTCGAAATCGACGAGGCCGATGCGGCCCACACCGGCG
>DATKAF010000362.1:0-4545 GCA_035498395.1 Anaerolineales bacterium | reverse complement strand
TTACGCTGGCCTCCAGCAGCTTCGGCGTGCGGCTGCTTCTGCTCAACCTGGTGCTGGCCCTGTTCAACCTGCTCCCGGCTTTTCCGATGGACGGCGGGCGCGTGCTCCGCGCGCTGCTGGTAATGCGCCTCGACTACGTGCGCGCCACGCAGATCTCCGCCGCGGTCGGGCAGGGCATGGCGTTCTTGTTCGTCTTTGTGGGGCTGCTCACCGACCCGTGGTTGCTGTTCATCGCCCTGTTCGTCTGGATCGGCGCCGAGCAGGAGGCGGGCACGGCGCGCATCCGGAATTCCCTCGGCGGCATCCCTGTCAGCCGCGCCATGCTGACCAATTTCGAGTCGCTCCGCCCGCAGGATACCCTTTCGCGCGCCGTGGAGCTGATCCTGGCCGGGTCGCAGCAGGACTTTCCAGTGGTGGAAGATGGCCGCGTGCTCGGCATCCTCGAGCGCGACACGTTCATCAAGGCGCTGGCCCGCTCCGGTCAGAACCAGGCCGTGGAGTACGTCATGCGCCGCCAGGTGCCGGAAGTCGATACGCACGAGATGGTCGAATCGGCGTTGAACCGTCTCGAGGAGAGCAACGCCAAAACGCTGCCGGTCACGCATGCCGGGCGGCTGGCCGGGCTCATCACGGCGGAGAATATCACGGAGTTCCTGATGATCCTTTCCGCCCTCCGGCGCACGCCGCACCGCGCCATCGGTGATTGACCTCGACGTGCGCTCCGGAAACACAAGCGGGCTGCAATGATGCAGCCCGCTTCTCGTCTGTGACTTTTCGGCTACGGCCATGGGAGAGCGCGCCTCGCCGTCCAGCTCAGTCCGCCGCCTGAGCGCTTGCCGTGTTCCGCCGCTTTACATCGCTCGCCGCGCGATCTTTGGAGTAGAAGAACAGGTAGGTCAGGAACACCAGCACCTTGGTCCCGCGGTTCACGGCATAGATCATGTCCCAGGTGTAGCGCACGGGGATGATCACCCAGTACACGTTCGCGGTGGTGTTCACCTGCGGATAACCGGTCAGCATCCAGAAGGCGTACAGGGCTACGAATGCCGCCGTGAAGATCATGCTCCAGCGGGAGAAGTGGAACTTGCCGAATGCGAAACCGGCCAGGGCGGTCAGCGCGGTTCCCATCTGGATGAGGAATTCCCGCAGTTCTTCCGGCGGCATGGGCTTCACGATGTAGAACGACAGTTTGTAGATCGCCTCGTAGATGAAGATGAACGACAACGCCCCGATCAGCGCAATGGACACGGCCTGCAGGTCGGTGTCGTTCCGCATCGCGTACAGGCCGCGCAGCAGCAGGATGCTGATCATCACGGGCGTGAACGCGTCCATGTTGTTCAACTGGCCGATCAGCATGTGACCCCCCAGACGCAGGACCAGGGAAACCAGGATCACCAGTGCAGCCATCACAGCAACTGCGGAACTGAACGGCCGTTTGATGACCAGTGCGGGGAAGCCCGGTGCCCATGGTTGTTCGTTGTTCATTGCTCTCTCCTTCTTCCGTAACGGTAAGATGATGCCCGCTGATTCCAGGCTGATTAACGAGTGCCGAAAGGCTCTATTCCTTGGCACGCTGCTTCCTGAACGAAGCCGCGGCCAGCCCCTTGTGATACACTCCCAACATGAATAGAGACTTAGAAGCAAGGCGCGGCTCGCTGCTTATCTCCACGGACCCAGCGCTCCTGGACATCGATACGGTGTGCGGCTTCCTGGCCCGCTCGTACTGGGCGAGCGGCCGCCCGCGCGAGCGCATCGAAGCCTCGCTCCGGAACTCGCTTGTCTTCGGTGTCTACGATGGAAAGCGCCAGGTCGCACTGGCGCGCCTTGTGACTGATTACGTCACGTTCGCTTGGTTGTGTGATGTGTTCGTGGACGAGGAGTATCGCGGCCGCGGCATCGGCAAATGGATGATGGAGACGATCGTCACGCATCCCGTTCTGCGCGGCCTCAAGCGGATCGTGCTGGTAACCTCTGATGCGGAGGGGCTTTACAGCCGGTACGGATTTACCCCGCTCGTCCATCCGGAACGGTGGATGGAGCGCTCGCCCGAAGCGTTGAAGGACGTGTAAGCGCCATCCCTGCGTGCAGCAGCGCCAGGCGCCAGCGCAGCCTGTTCCATGTACGGATGGCCTGCCGCCGGTCTGCCTTGCTGAGAGGCGTTGGTGCGAACAGAGCGCGCATGTGCAGCCGCGTCACCTCGGAAAGCATGCGCGGGATGGGATCGACGAGGGACAACAATAAGGGGCTGGCATTTGCCCGCTCGGCCAGGGTATCCGCGATCCTGTCAGAGTACTCCAGCGCGGTCTCCCCAACCGGGCCGGTCCCGCCGAGCCCGGCGCACGCGCTCCTCATCCGGAGGTAGACTTGGCGCGCAGCGGCGGCAGGCTCCATGCGCCGCAGCCGCCATTGATCGAAGCCCAGCCACATGCACCACAACACCATCGGGAGAGCTAATGCGAGCAAGGCAATGGCCCGGATACGCCCGGCCGGCAGCGGCAGCCGCGTGGACGGTGATTTTAGCGTCGTCAGTTCCTGCGTAATGTCCAACGGAACCTGGAATCGCTCGCGGGCCGGCGCGGGCTGGCTGGCCGTCGGCTCGAACTCGATCCAGCCGATACCCGAGAAGTAGATCTCGGTCCACGAATGGGCGTTGACTGCCCGGACGACGTACTGCGCGGAGTAAGGGTCATAGCTGCCGCTGGAGTAACCGGTTACAAGTCGCGCCGGAAGCCCGGCGGCGCGTGCCAGCACCGCCATGGAGGTGGCGTAGTAATCGCAGTAGCCCCTCTTCAGTGTGAAGAGAAAGAAATCGACGGCATCGCGTCCCTGCGGCGGCGCGGGCACGTCCAGGCTGTAGGGGATCTTCCTCAGGTAGCTTTCAATGGCCACCGCGCGCCCATAGGGGGTCGCCTCGTGGGCCGTCAGGTCGCGGGCAAGCGCGCGCACCCGGTCCGGCAGATCATAGGGGAGTTGCAGGTAATTGTCGCGCACCCATGCCGGGTAGATGGCCGGCGCGGCGTTCAGTGCTTCTTCGTCCACCGCCGGAAGCCATGCCTCGAATCCGTACCGGGTCTGCGGGCCGGCGGCTTCACCATCGAAGAAGGCCGCCATCATGTCTGCACCGCCCAGGACTTCCGGGCCGGGCTGCGCCGCGTTCAGGTCCGGCTGAGCGCGCCACACCACCCGCAGCGGCTGGTCCGTGCGGAACAGCTCTCCCGTCCAATACGCGCTGCCGACCGTCCCGGCGGGCAGCGTCACGGTCGCCTGCATGTAACGATACTTCGGCGCCGAGTTTGGCAGGAACCTGGTGCCGGACGGAGATGAAGCTTCGATCGCAGGCTGATTGACCCAGCCCGATCCGGTGTACGTCTGGTAGTTCGCTTGCTCCCAGTAGTAGTGCGGCACGGTGATGTCCACCGCATGCTGCATTGGCGGCAGATCGCCCGTGCTGACGTACATTACCAGCGCTTGCGAGAGGTGCGGTCCCGCCAGTATCGGGTGAATGGCGAGCGCCTGCTCCTCCTGCTCGTGGATTCCCTGGCCTCTGCCCGCCGCCGTGTAGCTGCCCGGGCCGGAATCCCTCGCTGCGCTGGCAATCGGCTGCTGCTTCTCGCGCAGTCTGTCGATCAAGTCCTTCACCGAGAACGCCGAGACGACATATGCACTCGACAGGATCAGCATGATGACAAGGATGGCGCTGGTTGCCGAGTCCAATGTGATGGAGTCAGCAAAATCGGTCCGGCTGGCCTCCCAATCGCGCAGGAGCTTTGCCAGCAATGTGACCGCCAGCAGCAGCAGGAACGCGGTTAGATGCAGCCACAATGCCCAGCCGTTGTACGCGATGCGGGTCAGGATCAGGCCGAGGGCGAGCGTGGTGGGAACCATGCCGCCCAAGGCATCCTGCCGCTGCGCGATGCGCCAGCTTGCCCAGACGGCCAGCAGCCACAGGCCAAGCGCCAGCCACAGGGCGCGCGCGGCCGGGTCGTCGCTCACTGCCCCTTGCAGCATGGCGGCCAGCCATCCGGAGGCGCGCAGCGCGAACGTGCCGATCTGGTTCCCCAGTTCCTGCTGCGCGCTCACCCACGCGGCAAGGCTTGCCAGGTCGGCACCCGGCGCCTCCGGTCGCAGCAATGACGCGAGCAGCAGACTGCATGTCTGCAGGATGCTGCTCCGGATGGCCTCTCCCAGCGCGCCGATGCGCACGAACAGCACGAGCATCCCCGCGGCCAGCCACATGGCCGATGCGCGGGGTTCCTTCCAGCCCTGCTGTTGGAAGGCAAAACCACCCAGTACGCCGAGGATGCTGGCGGGGAGCAGGAGCGAAAGCCACGCGTCCGGCGCCGAGACCTGCAGCGTGATCGGCAGGCAGATCTCCGCCGTCAGCGTGAGCGCCAGGATCGCGCTGCGCTGGCTGACCAGGCGTTTGGCGAACGAGCGTATCATTCCAGTTGCTTCCATGCCATATCGTCGGGCCGGCGGACGGGCAGCGCTTTGCCGGTTGCCAGCACCTGCCATTCCCAATTTCCCGCAGGGCCGGGTCGGGCT
>DATKAF010000361.1:0-4038 GCA_035498395.1 Anaerolineales bacterium | reverse complement strand
TAAACCGACCGCCGGTTTATTATTGATGATATGCCTCCCCATCATGTCTGTCAAGCCAAAAATGAGTGTTGTCGCTTCAAGAAAACGTCAAGGTTCGGGCGCCGTCCCGTCGAAGCTCCCGCTACCAGACGCCGGGAATCATCCGGTATTTCACGTCCCGGGCGTACTCCTTGTAGCCGGGCAGCTCCGCCTGAAGCGTCCGGTCTTCGAGCGCACCGCGCGCCGTCATCAGAGCCGCGGCGATAAGGCCGGGAATCAGCGCCCAGATCGACCCGAGCAGCAGCGGTATCCCAACAGATTGCAACAGGGTGCCGGCATAGCCCGGGTGCCGCACCACGCGATACGGCCCGCTCCGGCAGACCGTCTGCCCCCGGTCACTCTGTATACGCACCACCGTCGAGAAGTAGGCGTTCTCGATCATCGCCCAGCCGAACAGCGCCAGCCCCGCCGCCAGCAGGACAGCGCCGGCGAGGTGCCAGCCCAGACTCATGCCGCCCGTCCAGCCGAAGCGGTAGTCCAGCGCGGCGACCAGCGGGACCAGCAGGAACTGGAACAGACCCCACAGGCTCCCGAGCGTCTTGTCCCAGCTTTTGGCGAACTGCGCCTGCCCTCGCTCCGCCACGGTCGCCGGGCTTCGCTTCAGCATGAAGTAGCTGTTGATGCTGACGCTCACCAGGTAGATGCCAAGGAAGGCCCACGCCCATACCCAATCGAGGTGGCCCGAGCCAAGGAACAGGACGGCTGCCTGGAGCAGCAGCACGAACAGTATTTCTCCCGCGCGTGCTGCGATGCCGCTTGCCGTTTTGCGCTTGTTGTTCGGTGTGATGTTCGAAGTCGCTGTCATGGGAAGTCGATTTCAGGGAATGAGAGAATCAGAGGAGGAGAGAATTAGAGGAGAAGAGTATTAGAGGAGAGAGAATTAGATAATTAGATAATTAGGTTATTAGTCTATCAGACTATTTGATAATTAGACTATCCTGCCAGCCAGCGGTAGCGGTTATCGATCTCGTCGAGCGGGTCGCGCCCCGGGATGATGAGCGCGGGCGACTGCACCTGCCAATCGAGCCGATCCAGGATGGCCGTCAGTGAATCCGTCACCGGGATGTCGTCGTGGATCAGATGTCCCTCCTCGTCCCGGCGCCCCTCGGGCACGCCCCAGCGCATCAGCTTCTGCGGACCCGCCAGGATCTCGGATTCGCACGCGGCATATTCCCGGTCGATCTGCGCGCTGCCCGGAAAATAGCCCCACCCGGCCGCGGCGCGGTCCGGCTCCCGTCCGGCTGTCGCGCCGGCCCTGGACGCGTACTCATCCCGGAACCTGCCGGTGTGGATGATCGCCAGGAAGCCGTATCCCAGCTCGCTCTTCGTGCTCTGAGTGAACTTCACCGGTATGACGCGCGTGGGGAAGGCCTTGTCGAGCATGGCCCACAGCCCCTCGCCGACCCCGGTCGCGTCGATCACGAAATGGCGCGGCTGCCATGTCTCCGCGAGCGCCTTGATCTGCCCGAAGACCGTCAGATGGTTCTGCCCCGTCCACTGCTCGAGGTGGATCGCCCGGTACGTCGGCTTGTGGAGCGTCTCCAGCGTGGTGAGATCGATCTCGACGATTCGCAGTGTCACGGCGTCCCGGTCAGACCGGCTCTGCGGCTCCGCGCGCTTGATCAGGTCGCTGGCGGAGGTGCTGGCTTCCTCCTGGCCGGCCACGTCAATCAGGAACGCGCACGTCCGGCCTTCCACCACCGGGGGACGGGCCGGGGACGCGGGTGAGGCTCCCATCAGCGCGCGGTGCGCGGCGGTAAACATCCCGCCCCGCGCGTCGATCTCCTCGTTGAAGTACTGCGTCTTGACGAACGGATGCTCGCGCCCGTACTTGCGGATGGCCGCCTCCACGTGCGCGCCGTACCACTCCACCGACTTCTGCACCGCGTCGGCGTCGACCGTGAACACCCGCTTTCTGCCATCCATGTGCTCCGCCTGCCGCGCCGCGCGGATCTCGCGCGCCAGCAGCGTGTCGCTGGTCCACGCGGTGCCGGCCAGCAGCCTGGTGGCGTTCATGCTGGCGGTCATTGGCTCCAGCACCTGCCCGTAGACCGAGGGCAGGATGTCCTGCGCCTCGTTGACGATCAAGAGCAGCGAGGCGCTGGCTCCGCGGGTGTTGGCCGACCTGTCGCCGGAGAGGAACGACACCGAGGCCTTGCCGATCAGCCGCATTGTCGCCCCGCGCTTCCTCCACTTCCTCCACACGAGGCGGTTCTGCGACAGCGACCGCTCGAACCGTTCCAGGGCGGCTGTCGTCTGCGGTCGCTGCGTTGGGTTGACTTCCACGATGCCCACCGACAGCGGCGCATACAGGTGCAGCAGGTACGCCTTCAGTTGGACCAGTAGCTCGTCCTTCCCCGATTGCCGCGGGAAGAGCAGGATGATCGTGTCGCCCAGGTGTTTCTCGATGGAGTCCAGGATCCGTTTCAGCGGCTCCTTCTGGTACGGCCGCAGCTTCACCCCCGCGATCCACCGGATGTACTTGTTCGGCTCACTCATCGCCCAGCGGACCTGGTCCGCCGCGCGGCTGTGCCTTCTTCCCGGTGCTAAAGTAGTTGAACACGTTTCTTGCTTTCCTTGCGAGGAATTCGCCCTCTTCGATCTGCCGGTCGTACTCATTCAGTTCTCCTTTCAGGTACGCGAGCGTGCGGATGTATCGCAGCAGCGTGTTCAGCTTCCGGTCGAGCGCATGCAGCGTGCGGATGGTTGCCTCATTCGGCGGCTCGAGGCTCCCTTCATCCACTCCGTTGGCGTTGACGATCTTAGCCAGCCGGCTGCACACCGTTCGCAGGTAGGCGATCTCCGCATGAATGTCGGTTTCCTGGATCTTTGCCAGCTCCGCGCTTTCCGCCGTGCTGATCGTGCCTGAATACAACCCGTGGATGCGTGCTCGTTGGCTTCTCGGTACTGCCATGTCGTTGGCCTCGCTTTCATTTCTTCCGGCGCCGCGTCTCGATGTATGCCTGTACGTCCTTCTGGCGGAACCGCAGCGCGTGCCCGATGCGGATGGGGGACAGGTTGCCTTCTTCGATCAGCCGGTAGACCATGGAGCGGCTGACGTGGAGGATGTCCGCCACATCTCCAGCGTCGAGCAGTCGTTCCACATCGCGCAGCTTCTCATCGGACTTTTTCCTGGTCATGCGGTTCTCCATCGCGGATCCACGCGGCTCACGCTCGGCAGGACAGAGGGCGGGAACCGGGGAGAAAGCGGAGGGCAGGACGTTGGTATGCGGACCCGGTTTCCTACGATTCATTCTATAGAACATCTGTTCTATTGTCAATGTCCGAATCCGTCCACTGCTTACATGGCGTTATTAGTCTTACACTCTTTTGCCCCGAACCTTAAAAAATCCCAATTTGGACAGCGTGAGTGGGATTTGAAGACAGCAGATCGAAGTTACCAGCGGAAGAGTGAGATCGAAGAATGCCGCAAAGGACACCCGGAAGGCCAAGGCGCTGGCGGGGTCGGTTGAGTGCGGCTATGGTTGTATGCGGAGGAATGCCTTGCCTGGTTATCCCCCGGAACTTCGGCAAAACAAATTGCTCCATTTAGGGTGAGGGGGGCACCCTAAATGGAGCAAGCATTATTCTACCGCAACGTGCGCCGGAATGGAAGCCCATTTCAGATAGGTTCTGTCAGATTTGTCGTTCGATCGTGGCGCCTCTCGAGGCCGGCCTGGTAGGGTCATGCAAATGTCGAACGCCCTATCCCATCCCTCCCCAAATGCCGACAGATTCAAATGGCGCGCAATCATTGAAAGTGGTCCTCATTGTTAGGTCTACGATTAGGCTGACGAGCATTTGGGGAGGGTGCCCAAAGGGCAGGTAGGGCATGGTTGCCCGTTCTCGCCTTTCGCATTCTCCGCGCTACCGTGTCCCTGGTGCATTTCCAGGGGTCCGCGTCCCATCCCCTCCCGCTGAAAGCTGACAGCTTCCCGAGCCCTAATCCGCCTCCACCTCCGTCTCCATCATCCCCCAGGCTCGCCTCATAAGAGACTG
>DATKAF010000360.1:0-7488 GCA_035498395.1 Anaerolineales bacterium | reverse complement strand
GCGATGGAGTACGCGAAAGACGGCATCCGCGTGAACGCCGTCGCGCCCGGCGTCGTCTACACGCCGCTTCACCGGGAGACTCCGAAGGACGTGATGGAGAGCCTGTCGCCGATGGGTCGGCCTTCGACGGTCAAGGACATCACGGATGCGGTCATGTACCTGACCGACGCCGCGACGGTCACTGGTCACATCCTGTACGTCGATGGCGGCGCTCATGTCGGCCGCTGGTAATTGTGAGGAGCTTTCGTGATGACCACAAACTTAACGGCCGCCGAGGACCGTCTCGCCAAGCTGGGCATCCATCTGCCGGATGCGCCGACGCCTTTTGGTGCATATGTGCCGGCCCTTCAGACGGGCAACCTCCTTTTCCTGAGCGGGATGCTCGCCACCTCGGGCCACACGGCTGCGGTAGTTGGCATCGTGGGCAAAGACCTTGACGTGAAGGCAGGCCGGGAAGCGGCCTACACGGCCGCACTCAATGTGCTTGCGCTCACGAAGAAGCAGTTAGGTTCGTTGAACCGCGTGAGCCACGTCGTGAGGCTCGGCGTGTACGTCGCCGCGACGCCTGAGTTCACTGAGCACCCGAAGGTCGCCGATGCGGCCTCGGAGTTGCTTCGAGATGTCTTCGGCGAAGAGACTGTCTCTTCGCGCCTTGTCTTTGGTGTCGCGAGCCTTCCACTCGGTTCGCCGGTCGAACTGGAAGTCATCTTGGAAGTGAAGCCCTGATCCAGCCGGCGACGCAGTAATCGATTTCTGAAATTTTTCACCTTTCCTGAGCGAATCCCTCAAAATCAGAATAGCTGGGGCAGGGCCTGAGCTCTCTGCCTCAGTTTTTTTTATGCCCGGTAAAAAGCTCGGGCTGGATTTTTTGGGATTACCTGATCAAAGGTGCAAGATTCTCCGGTGTTCAAATAGGTTGCGGGTCGGGCACGGAAACTAATCATGGGCTATTGGAAAATTTTCCGAACTTCTGCTGAATCGCTCGGGACCTGGATTCGAAAATTGAGATCCTTCTTCGAGAGTTTGTGGCGTGACGATGGAGTCATCCAATTTCATCATCAAGAGTTGACGAGAAAGGAAGATTCTTGAGCCCCACGTTTCGTTGATGAGTTTCGAAGGAGAGCCCTCATTACAGGGGAGAGGGCGATCCAAGCGACCTTAACCCAACAAAACAAACACCAAGAAAGGAGAAACGTATGCCCAGCGAGGGTTTGAACATGATTGGAAAAGGTTCGAACGTGATGGAAAATGGGTTGACCCTGATACAGCGGGTGGCAATCTGCTTTGCGTCGGGAGTTATAGGCGCCCTGGCCGTGCGCCTTTTCAGCCACGTGCTGTTTGCCATGGGGCTGAGCCCGACACTCGGCGTAAAGGCCCCGTTCTCTTTGACGGCGCCCGATATCTACAGGCCGCTCTTCTGGGGCGGCCTATGGGGTATCCCGTTCGGTCTCCTTATAAAGACTGCCTGGAACCGGCTTTACCTGTTTGGTCTTCTTTACTTCCTCGCTCCAATCCTGGCGACATTTCTGATCTTCCTACCGATGAGCGGCGCGGGGTATTTCGGACTCAAGCAGGGCGGGCCGATGTTCACGGTTTACTTGTTGCTCGTAAACGTGCCGTTCGGGATAATCACCGCTTTGACCGCAAGGGCGATAATAGGGAGCCAGCCGTAAGCACCGGGACGAAAGAGAAAGGCCTCTGGGGCTTCAGATCCTGGGTCCCAAGGCCGGGGACCTGCTGAGCGAATGGGTTACAGTCTCTTACAACTGTCTGAAGGTTATCAGTTCAATATCCTTCAACCATCGCATTAATGACGTTATTACGCAGATTGAAGCAGAAACAGTCGGCGTCAACTTCGGCCGGCCAATCCGGCCCAAGATTCAAAATAGGAGACGCGATCAATCATAAGGCATGGCTTGCGAAGGCGGCGAAACAGCCGATGGTGCTCGAAACCCTTGATCTCGGAAACGGTGAAGTTCACGCTGCCCGATCGATGAAGTAACGGCTGCTCACCAGTAACGCAAGGCAAGACCTCCGAGCCGGAGAGCATGAACTCAGTACTCTTCATCGCCTATTCCCTCGCGGGATGAGGGACGGGAATTGGTATATTGATTTAACACAGAAAGCGGGATCGGGCTGCGCCGTTCGTCCTTATTTGAGCGGTGGCTCAAACCCCAGGCAGGTGTCCCGGACGAAGGCATCGTTCCCTTCCCACAACCTATGACGCCAAGTGGAATATTTAGTCTCTGTTCCAGTTTAAACGCTTAGGGTATATCACTCGACATATTACCGAGTGGCTTTCTCTGAGATAGTCGCAACCTATCTCAAAATTCGATTTTCAAAAAAAGCTAACCAATCTGAATCAAATCTGCCGTTTCCTAAACCGGCACCTTTGATCGTTTAATCTCAAATTCCCCCTGCCCGCATCAAGATTCGTTCCAGGCACGTAAACTATATAAGCCGCGGCGATAATTAGCTCGAAGCCGACAATATGGTTCTTCGTTGTTGACAACCAAAAGGGGCGTTCCCACATTTTGGCGCAGACGGGCGGCGGACAGCAATCACACCATCAGGCAACCGCTGCTCCCCAAAAGTGGGTTCTTATCCCTTTTTATAACCGGGCGCGCGCTCACGCACTCACCTCCACAGAGCGTTTTCGCCGGACCTGGAGGGCAAGATCCAATGACCACAGTCCTCAAAAAGTATACTCAGGCATACGCCACCATGACGGTCGCCACCTATGAGCCCCTTATCCTGCGCTGGATCTCAGGCTGGACGATTTACACCGCCGCCAACAGTATGGCCTGGCGCATGCAGAAGGCCAAACTTATCGACCTGGGCTCCTCCTTCTCCACCGCGGGCGCCCTGCACACCGGGCTGGCGCATTTCTCCCTCCCGCGCCAGATCGACGTCCCCACCGCCCCGCCGCCCCCCGATCCCAAAGTGCTCAGCCGGGCCGGCGCGCCGGTCTCCAGCCAGAATGTCACCCCGGTTAAGGTGGAAGGCTTCCCCAACGCGGTCGCGGTTGGCGATAAGGTATACCTCAACGGCATCGTTGACGTGCGCTTGGATGGGATGATCCGCACCAGCCTCGGCCAGGAGCTGCAACGCGGTGCTCAGGGGCCGGATGTGATTTCCCTGCACCAATCCCTGGCCGTGCTAGGCTACGAGGTAGACGCCGCCGAAGCGCACTTCAGCGAGCGCACTGAGTTCGCCGTGCGCCGCTTCCAACGCGAGCATGGTGTGCACGAAAATGGCGTTTTCAACGCTGAAACCGCTCGCGCCGTCGCCGCCGCGACAGCTTCGATCCGCGCCGGCGACCCGTATATGCCCGCGCTGGCCCTGCCCACAGTGATAAACCGCGCGCTCGGCTACCTCGATCCCGATTTCAAGTTTCAGGATGCGCGCAAACAGGTTTTTCAAACCATGATCGGCGCGGTAGAGAAGGCCCTGCACCAGCCGGACGTGGATGAGGCCATGGCCGGGGCGTTGCGCAGCGCGCTCCAAAATGTGAACGGGCTAGCGTTATATGAATTCCTCCCCGTTGTGCGAGTGACCGAAGCCCTCTCCCCCATCGGCATCGCCCATTTCTACCGCCAGCTGTACTTTAACACCGAAGAGGGCATCGGCCCCATCGAAGAAGCCTTCACCGTCGCCCCGCTGGAAACGCTCGAAGTGGTGTATGAGACCACTCGCCGCCAGATCCACGAGGAGATCGTCGAAGTCGGCTCCGAGGTGGTCAGCGAATTTGCCGAGGAGAGCAAAAACCTGGATGAGGTTTCGGACAAGGTCGGCTCGATGATCCAGCGCGATATGTCCGCCTCCATGTCCGCCAGCGCTTCTGGGTCTATCGGAGTCTGGTCCGGCGAGGCTTCCGCCACTGCCAGTATGGATATCTCCACCCAAAACAGCCGCGAGAGCACCTCACACCGCCTCAAAGAGGTGACCAAACGCGCCGCGGAGCGCATTACCAAGACCTACTCGCTCAAGACGCGCGACATCGAAGATGTGACCACCACCAACCTCACCCGCCGCGTGATCAAGAACGAGCTCGACCATCCCGTGAGCTACGGCCTGCGCCGGGTATTCCGCACTGTGCTGGTCAAGACCCAGGATCTCGGCCCGCGCCTGGTGTGGCAGCTTTACATCCACAACCCGGGCGATGGCCTCGCGCGCAGTCGTTACGTGCGCTTCCGCGAATCCGAGCACATTTCTGTCCCCGAAGTGCCCCCCGGCCTGCCACCCCGACCCAAAGGGGGAACCGATACCGGCACCACCAGCTGCACCGTCGCCTGGGATAACTCGCAGCATACCTATTTTGTGACCCTGGTGATCCACACCGACGCTGACCGGCAAATCACCGCGGTGAGCATCGACTCGATCAACGACCTGGAAGGCGGCGGGAAAGATGACCAATCGCCTTCGCCGTTGAATAAGCTGGAGTGGGGACAAAAGTGGGACAGTACCGCGCGCACCTTCACCGTCAACATCGGCGTTAACCCCGGCGACTCTTCCAGCGTTTCGGTGGCCTACACCTATACCTGGGAACCGAGCGGGGCCGTGATGGATGAATGGGAACAGCAGCGCCAGGCCGCCGTGCAGGCCCTGACCGAGCAGCTCCTCAACGAGCAGTTTGAGCGCGAGAAGACGCTTATCACCGAACGCAGCAAGATCCACCCGCGCCCGGCCAATGACCTGCGCCGCGAGGAGCGCTATGAAGTGATGAATCGCATGATCTCGCAGCTGTTTGCTCGCGGCGATGACCCTTCGGACCCCTCGCCGCTGGAAATCGAGTACTTCCACCGCTATTTTGACATCGAAGGCATCTTTATCTACACCCATCCCTCGTGGTGGAAGCCGCGCTACTCCGCCGTGTCTACCGGCTTGCAGCGTCCGGCCTACGAGATCACCGCTGATTCCGAGCCGTCCCCCATGGGTTCCTCACTGGGCTGGATGATCCAGCTCGACGGCGACACACGGCGTAACGAGTTCCTCAACAGTCCCTGGGTGCGCACCTGCCTGCCCATCCGTCCCGGGCGCGAGCGCGAGGCCATCGCCTGGCTGGCCAAACACATCGAAGGCCAGTACGGTTATGATCCCAATAAGAACCCGCTCAAGCAGTTGCTGACCGATATCGAAAAGTTCCGCGCTGATGAGGCCGCGCTAGGCGTCAACGGCCCCGATTACGTCACGGTCAGCTCGACCGTCGGCGCGCCCGGCGGCCCGCTCAAGCCTGAAAACGTCTACCCCATCATCCAGGAGTTTGAGGTTACCTTGCCCACCGACGGCTTTGTTTACGATGAGCTGCTTATCCAGGTATAAACCGTGGAAACGCCGGTTTTCGTCGCCTTTGGCATCGAGTTCCGCGACTACGGACACCGCAAAGACCTGGAAACCTACCTGGCTAAAGTGGCCAAAAAGGGCGCGGATGGCGCCTTCCACTACAAGCAGGGCAGCCGCGAGTTCAGTATCCGCGTAGTCTTCACCAAAAAGGAGTTCCTCCAGGCCCTGGATACGCCGGACGCCATAGTCATTTATGACGGGCATTCGCGTTTTGGGCAGGGGCCGGCCTTCGTCGACCGGAGCGGAGTCGGGCACTGCCCCTCCAGGCAAGATTTACCGCAGAACCCCTGGGAAGACCATGTGCGCATGGGCTGGGACGTAATCAACGTGGTGGTTGAAGGAGAGATCATGCACCACTGCACCAACCCCAAAGAGTACGCCGGGAAAGGTATCCCTAAATTTGCCCCCGCGCCCGTGCGCTACCTGGCGCGCAAAGGCAACGAGAATAAACCCAACTGCAAGAGCCGCAAGATCTCCAAACGCAAGCTGCTCGACTGCTTCCCAGATGTGGCGCGCAAAAAGAACGGGCGCGGCGACCAGACCCTGATCGACCGCCATTACTGGTTTTCCACGCCCAAAGATACCGATTTTTTCACCCTGGTCGAGGGCGGCTCGGGCGACCTGCGTAAGTCGGGCCTGCGCTGCAAGGTGCTGTACATGAACTCCTGCTCCAGTGTCGACCACTACTTCTGTTCGCTCTCCACGCGCAAGCGCGAGACGAAATCGAAGTGCGTCTTTTACCTCACGCGCCGCACTGCGTTTATGGGCTATGCCCGCACCACCAACATCTTTATCGACCTGCTCCTACAAAAAGGGCTCGACCCCACTAACGCCAGGGGGGCCAAACAACTGGTGCGCGCGCTCAACGCGGTCAACCCGGGCATCTACAAAGAGCATAAAATTCCGGACGCATCCGGGCTGGTTAATTTTTATACCGGGAAGGAGAAACTGGAATGTCCCTCCTGGAATCCTTGATCCGCCGCCTGCTGGCTGACCAGAAAACGGTCTACTTCGACGACAGCCCGATTTTCCGCGAGCAGATCCTCAACCACTCCGAGGCGGTGCCGCTGCTGGTGCAGATCATGCTGCGCGAGTCGCCCGCTTTGGCCGGGCGCGCCGGTGAAATGCTCAGCCTGTTCTCCCAGCCGGCCTGGAAACCCCTGCTAGATGCCCTGCCCCCGGCCGCAGCGGACGAGCGCACCCTCCTTCTCGGCGCGGCCTGGGCCGTGGCTCAGAACAGCGACCCAGAGCAGCGCTCGGCCATGTCCGCGGAGGCCATGCCCGTCCTGCGCGCCCTGCTGCGCGACAAGGCCCGCCCCGACCCCGATACCAGCCAGACCCCAGTGGAGATCGAGTACCCCTATCTGCGCGTCTGCGACCAGGCCTACCTGCTGCTGCGCTACCTCGAAAACCCCTTCTTCGATGAGACTCTCTTCCGCTCGTTTGATGATACCAACCGGGATCTGGAGATCCAACACTACAATCGGCGGCAGGATCTGCCCGTGGCGTAGGCGGGAAGAAGAGAATTTGGACACAGATTAACGCTGAATATGCTGATAAGGGTGCAAAAGATTTTTTATTGGGAAAGAAAAAATGTTACGGATTGATATGGCTGACAGTTGTCAATAGAAAGCAGGATTTCCTGTCCCTTTTTGGGTTCTTTTCCTCATATAGATTCAATGGAGTTTTTGTGTGTATCCAAACGACGAATGTGATACGCTTTTTCATGACCTGTTTCCTTGGTTGTGGCTCTGTATGGGGTTACTTCAATCTCCTTATAACCCAGGTTGCAAGGGGCAGGTTAACTGTCAGCCATAATGTCTAAGCTTGATTCAGGTGGCACTGATGTCCTCAGAAGGGAGCTCTAACCTCACTGCCTATTGCAAGCACTTCGAGGTTTGGGATCATCCGAGATATCACCGAGTGGCCTTTTCTGAGATAGTTGCAACCAATCCCAAGGCTTTAGTGACCAAAAAGCCCGTCGACCTTTACCAAATCTGCAGTTTTCTAAACCGGCACCTTTGATCGGTTAATCTCAAATTCCCTCTGCCCGCATCAAGATTCGTTCCAGCAACGAAAACTAAACCTGGACCCGCCTCAGGATTCATTTGATTTTTATAGTCTATTGCAATGCTGGTAAGATCT
>DATKAF010000359.1:0-8220 GCA_035498395.1 Anaerolineales bacterium | reverse complement strand
GAAGAGATCCTACGGGGGAGCCAGAACGACGTTCGTCGGGGTAACGTTGAAGGTCCACTTC
This sequence comes from Anaerolineales bacterium, assembly GCA_035498395.1. Classification (GTDB taxonomy): domain Bacteria; phylum Chloroflexota; class Anaerolineae; order Anaerolineales; family Villigracilaceae; genus Fen-1038. Next base: position 8,159 of record DATKAF010000359.1, on the reverse strand, counting down.
AGTCCGTTGTCGATGCAATATACTGCATTGGGACTCAGCGTCTTCGGCGTCTTGGGATCGTTCACCCAGACATACACCCAGTAGCAGGCATCACCCAAATTGGTGTGAACGAGCGGAACATGGACCGTGCTGCTTTGTCCCTTGCCGACCACAGTGGACATGTAGCCGCACTGACCGAAGGTGTTCTTCTTGTTGAACCCCATGTTGAACGTGATCTGGCCCTTGGTGTTGTTCTTGATCAAAACCGGCGCGGTTGGACCCGACGCGCCTACATCCAGTAGTTGATTGCAGGTGCTGGCGCTGGCTGTCGTGGGCGATGCCTGGCCCGCCGGAAGAGTCGGCAGCGGCGCCAGCGTCGGCGGAGGGAGCGTCGGGCTTGGAATGGGAGTCGGAGGAACGGGCGTGTTGGTGGGGACAGCGGCAACCGTCAGGGCGATCATGGTGCTGGCGGCGGAGACAGCCGATGCCTGGATCTGCGCAGGATCGATCGTTGGGGCGGCGGGCGCGCAGGCGCTCAGGCACAGTCCCAGCAGCAAAATGACAAACAAGGTCCGAGCCATTTCTTTCTCCTACGGGAACGCTGCAATCGTCCTGCTTGCGCTCCCATCGCATTATATCCCGCCCGAACGATCAAACGTTTCAGGGGGATGGAACCGGGCCGGGGTCTAGGGGCTGTAGAACTTGATGACCTCCGCCTGGATCACCATGGTCCACTTATCGTCGTTGTTCGGACACATGGCGCCGACGCTCGAGGCCGTGCTCGGTTTTTTGGGGTCATTCACCAGCGCGAAGGCCGTGTAGCAGCCCTGCGGTAGCGTGGTCGCATCGTAGACGGAATCCATTGGCCCCAGGGTGTAGGCGCGATAGCCGCATTCGCCGAAGCTGGTCTTGGACAAGTAGAGCGACACCGTGACGGGCGCCTTGTTGGCGTTGACGATCTTCATCGTGGTCAGAGGTCCCTTGGGGCTGGACGAGAGCATGCCGTTACACGCCTCGCTGCGGGCGCCGCTGCCGGAGGATGCGACCGTCGGGGATGCCTCGGGTACCAGCGTTGGAGGCGGCAATGGAGTAGGGCTGGGAAGAGGGGTTGCGCTCGGCAACGGCGTGGGAGTGCGGGTCGGTATGGCGGCCTCCGTCTGCGCAACCATCGTGTTGGCGAAGGCTTGCACCTGTGCGGGGTCGGCAGGCGGCGGCGTCGCCGGGGCACAGGCGGCGAGGAGCAAGGCAGTCAAGGCGAAAAGGAAGGATGTGTGCTTCATGCGGCGTGCTACTCCTCGATCGAAGCTGACAACTGATCATCATGCACCCGGCAGCCATGACCGGCTGCCGGGGATATGATGTATGAAGGGGCCAGGCAGACGCTACTGGCTGATCTTGATGACCTCTGGACCGACAGCGACCGTTGCGCCTGTATCGCCCTTGAAACAGCCATAGCCGAAGGACTTGCTGGGCTTCTTTGGATCGTTCACGAACGCGCCTCCGGAATAGCACCCCTGCGGCAATGTTGTCGATGAGGAGGCGCCGGCTTCCAGATTAAAGGAACGGTAGCCACACTCACCAAAGTCATTCTTGGCCAGATACAGGGAGAGGACGATGGAGCCCTTGGTGTTATTGAGAATGCGGACCGGGATTTGCGGCCCAGCGGGCTTGGCGGGCATCGCAGACTGGCACGGATCGCCAGTATTGTCACCGCCAGGGTTGGTGTTCCCACCGGCGGCTGGCGCGGCCGTCGGGGAGGTAAGGAGCGGCAGCGTCGGCAGTGCCAGGAGCGTGGGGCTCGGGAGCGGCGTGGGGCTCGGCAGGGGCGTGGGAGGGACGGGCGTCTCCGTGGGAACGGCTGCCTGTGTGAGGGCTACCATGGTGTTCGCTGCGGCAACCGCGGAGGCCTGTATCTGCGCGGGGTCTGTGGTGGGCGTAGCCTGCGAGCAGGCGCTCAGCATCAAGGCCATGAGGACGATCACAAATGAGATGCGTTTCATTTTCTCCTCTCAATCTCCAGCTAGTGGATTGCCACCCGGTCCGCGTACACTGTGATGGTGACACTTGGAACGTGCAGCAACGAGAAACTACCGCTCATCGGGCGGCCCCCCACATAGATCACATAAACATAATCGCAGTCCGGCGCTTGAACGGTCAGGTTCCTGACGCTACTGTACTCAAGAACGGTTTGTACGCCCTGGACGGTGGTGCAATGCAGCGAAATGTCCATCTGAGAGTGTGCCCGGTTCTGAATGTGGACCGGCTTGTAGAGAGTCCCCCGCGGCAGCGTATCCAGAGAGACGCTCTCCGCCGGCGAACTGGAGACGGGTGGCTGCGGGGTCACGAGCGTTATAGTTGCGGTCACCGCGGGCGTTGCAGGCGTGTCTGGCTCAGCGGCGGTTGACGTCAGGGTCGGGATCGGGGTGAAAGTGAACAGGTTCGTGGTGGTCTGCGTTGGAGATATGCCGGCTGGCGTGGAGGCCGGTGCTGCGGTAGATTGCGCAACATGGGTCGGTGTGAAGACCGAGCTCGTTGGAACTGTCGGAGGGAGAATACCCGGGATACTGGGCAGGCAGGCCGACAGGGAGCATCCAACGGCCAGGGCCAGGCAGCGTGCTGCGACTCTCCACATGTCTCAGACCGCTCAGGCAAGCCGGGCGAGAAGGCCTATGCCTGGGTTACGACCTCCATGAACTGCGTGACCACGTCCCGCAGCATACGCTCCGGCAGAGCACCGACCTGGCGGTGGACGACCTTGCCGCCGGAAACGAAAAGCATGGTTGGGATGCCCTGGACACCGAACTTGGATGCCCATTCGGGATTCTCATCGGTATCGACCTTGGCGACGACGAGCTTGCCTGCGTATTCCTTGGCGAGCTTCTCGAGAGTCGGCGCGACCATGCGGCATGGTCCACACCACGGAGCCCAGAAATCCACGATCACGGGCAACGAAGACTTCATGACGCTCAGCTCAAAAGCAGAATCGGTGACGTGAATCGGTTCATCCAACATAACTGTATTATATCCTTTTGCAGCTGGGGGTTGGTGCGGCGCCCTGCAAGGTAAGGCAGGCGCCTCCCGCGTTTGACCTGGATGGCGCATTTTTACGGGAAGATCCGCGCCCACACGGGCACGAGCAAGTGCGTGCCTGTGTCAAGAGCGCACGCAGTATATCATAAAACCCACATGATATAATGCGACCGCATGGCGGCGGGACGTGATAAGGTTTGGTCATAATGGAAGAGAGGTTTTCCCGCTGGCGCGATGGCCTGGCGAGGAGCAGCAAGGGCGCCTTCGGGCGACTGGCGGGACTGCTCGGTGTCACCGAGATCAAGCCGGAGACGTGGGATGCTCTGGAGACGCTGTTGATCCAGGCTGATCTTGGAGTCGAGACCGCCACCGCGGTGGTTGCATCACTCCAGCGAACGGTCAATGAGCAGGGACTGACGCGGGCAGACGAGTTGCGCATAGCATTACGCGATGAGCTCCGGTCAAGGTTGGAAACGCCCCCGGCTGTTGCATTCACGTACAGGCCTTCCGTCATTCTTATGGTGGGCGTGAACGGCTCAGGTAAGACGACAACAATCGCCAAGCTCGGGGCACGCTACAAGAAGGATGGTAAGCGAGTGCTGTTTGGCGCCGCCGACACGTTCCGGGCTGCAGCCGTTGATCAGCTCGAAGCATGGGGCAGGCTGCTGGACGTTGAGGTGGTGTCCGGCTCACCAGAGAGCGACCCCGGCGCGGTGGCGTTCAATGCCGTGCAGGCTGGAGTGGCCCGCGGGACGGATATTGTCCTGATCGATACAGCGGGGCGCCTCCATACGCGTTCCAACCTGATGGAAGAGCTCAAGAAAGTGCATCGCGTAGTCGGCAAGGCCTTCGAGGGCGCCCCGCATGCGGTCTGGCTGGTGCTGGATGCAACGACTGGACAGAACGCACTTCAACAAGCACGCGCTTTCCAATCGGCAGTAAATGTGACCGGGGTGATCCTGGCGAAGCTGGATACATCAGCCCGGGGCGGGATGGCCTTCGCCATACAGCAGGAACTGCACCTGCCGATCCTGTTTGCAGCCCTCGGAGAGAAGCTGGAAGACCTTCAGCCCTTTGATCCGGATGCGTTCGTGGAAGGCATCATCGGGCTCTAGCGTTCTGGCGACGAAATTCAATCCGGCATGCTGGATTAACAGAGGTGCCGGCATCGGAGGAATCATGCAAGACCTGATCGAGCGTCTAGCTCATGCGGAAGAACTTACCAACAAGCTCCTGGAGCGTCTTTGACTTCGATGATAAGCAGAAGCAGTTAGCCGGTTTGGAGCGAACTACCGAGGCGGGTGATTTTTGGAGCGATTCGTCGACCGCGCAAGCGACGATGAGACAAATCTCGAGGCTGCGCGAGGAAATCGATTCCTGGCGCGCATTCAGAGGCCATCTGCTTGACCTAAAGGAACTGGCGGCGATGGACGATGAGTCGCTGCGCGGAGAGTTGGAAGGGGAGGTCGGTTCGCTGGAGGCTGACCTGGAGCAGCGGGCCTTCACAGCCATGCTTTCCGAGCCGTATGACCGCGACGATGCGTTGCTCGCCATCCATGCCGGGGCTGGCGGTACGGACTCGCAAGACTGGGCCGCCATGCTGGAGAGGATGTATTTGCGGTGGGCCGAGAAGCGCGGCTATGAGACAGAAATGCTGGATCGGACCGATGGGGAGGAAGCAGGCCTGAAGAGCGTCACGATCGCGATCGATGGCGCCTATGCATACGGATACCTGCGCTCTGAGAAGGGCGTGCACCGGATGGTACGACTGTCCCCATTCGATGCAGCCCACCGGCGGCATACATCCTTCGCACTGGTTGAAGTGCTGCCGCAGGTCGCGATGGGCGACCCCGATGTGCAGATCAATCCATCCGACCTCAAGATCGATGTTTTCCGCTCATCGGGGGCTGGCGGACAGAATGTTCAGAAGAACGCAACCGCCATTCGCCTCACACATATACCGACCGGCATCGTGGTGACGTGCCAGAACGAGCGGTCGCAGCTGCAAAACAGAGAAAATGCATTGAGGGTCCTGCGCGCAAGGTTGGTGGAATTGAAGCGGGCGGAGAAGGATCAGGAGATCGCCGTGCTGCGCGGGGAATATACCAAGGCCGAATGGGGCAGCCAGATCCGATCCTATGTGCTGCACCCCTACCAGATGGTGAAGGACCACCGGACAGAGTACGAAACGGGCAACACGCAGGCGGTGCTCGACGGCGACCTGGATGCATTCATGGAGTCCTACCTGAGGCAGGGCGCGTAGACTCTGTCGGATCAACCGGAGTATCCAATGTGGAAGAGATTAGCTCCTCACATCTTCAATCGTGAGAACTTGCTGGCGCTTCTGCTAGCATTGATTCTCATAGCTCTCGTGATCTTCACCGCGGATACATCGCCGACGTGGATCTACCAAGGGTTCTAGGGTGACCATCGTTCAGATAGCCCTCCTGGCTGTCCTAGCCGCCACTCTCGGACAGCTCCGGAGGGGGCGCGAGCTGGTGCTGCTTGGCATCAGCGCACTGGTGGTGTTCTGGTTGCAGCCTAACGAGCCGTTCGGCTCCCTGCTCTTCTGGCTGCCGTTTGCAACCATTGGTGTTGCAGTTTTGAGCTGGGCGGTCACCTCTGCTCCGCAGGTTCGCGGTCTACGACAGAACTGGCCTGCCGTTGCAGTCTTGCTGGCGGTGATCGTCATCGCCGACTCGAATCGCTATGCGGGCATACCGGGGGTGTTCACCACTAAGAGCCCCAACCCGTTGGCATTGCTGGCGGCGATTGCTGGGATGCTGGGGTTCGCCGCCATGCTCGCCATGTGGGAGCGTGCCCGGCGCTTCTGGCTGGCGGCAATATTGATCGGGATTATCGCTTCACTCATCTTCCTGAAGACCAACCTCCTCATTCAGCTCGCGGTCAACGGCCTGATGTCGGCACACAGTCCGATTGGGGTCTCCAACACCGCAGGGCTTGCCTGGCTGGGCTACTCCTATCTGTCTTTCCGGCTCATGCACACGATCCGTGACCGGCAAACCGGGCACCTGCCGGCAGTGACGCTGTCGGAGTACATGAACTATGCCATCTTCTTCCCGGCCTTCACCGCAGGCCCCATTGACCGGGTGGAAAGATTCACCCGAGACCTGTGTGCGCCTCTGCACCTGGAGAATGAAGATTGGATAGAAGCTGGCACACGGCTATTTGTCGGGCTTTTCAAGAAGTTCGTGATCGCTGACACGCTGGCTGTGATATCCATCAACGATACCCTGGTGAGGCAGGTTCATTCCGCCGGCTGGCTGTGGGTCTTCCTGTACGCCTATGCGTTCCGTCTGTATTTCGATTTCAGTGGGTACACGGACATCGCCATCGGCATGGGCAGACTGCTGGGCATCCGATTGCCGGAGAACTTCCAGGCGCCCTACCTGAAGCCCAACCTGACGCAGTTCTGGAATTCCTGGCACATGACCCTCACCCAGTGGTTCCGTGCTTACTTCTTCAACCCTCTCACGCGCGGGATGCGCGGCGCGCGACATCCCCTGCCGGCATGGTTGGTCATCCTTATAGCCCAATTGAGCACAATGGTCTTGATCGGGCTGTGGCACGGAGTGGCTTTGGGTTTCTTATTGTGGGGACTGTGGCACGGGATCGGCCTATTCATCCATAATCGGTGGAGTGTATTCATGCGACCTCGCACGCCTGCCTGGCTGCAGACGCCATGGGGAAAGAGGGCGGCCAATGTGGTGGGCGTATTGCTTACGTTCAACTACGTCGCAATCGGATGGCTCTTCTTTGGGCTAGCAAGGCCGGCGTCCGCATGGATCGCGCTGCAGAAGCTGGTCAGGCTAGGTTGAGCTCCGAAGGATCCCAAGCAACATGATTCGCAATGCCTCCGAGGATTCCCGATCATGAGTAGCCCGCGTCCCTTGCGAGTTCTTGCAAAGGCTCTCGCAATCTTCACGGTATTGAATCTGGCGTATGCTGCCGTCAATCCGCCCATTGGCCGGCTCTCCATCTACAACTGGCTGGTGAAAGGCCGAGAACGTTTTGCCTTTGGAGATGCCGGGTCATACAATACGTCGGTCCAGGACATCGACAACCTCTTTGCAGCGCATGTGATCTCACATGGACTTAAGCCGAAGGGCGAGCTCCGCGTGATCCTGCTTGGAGATTCGCAAACCTGGGGCTGGACGGAATCCTCCGCTGAGACGTTGACGCAACAGCTAAATCGTTTGCGGGTTCGCGCCTGCGGAAGAGATCTGCGGTTCTACAATCTCGCATATCCTTTCCCGTCCGTTCTCCGGGACTTCATGGTGTTGCATAAGGCCCTTGAATATCGCCCCGACCTGGTAGTGTGGATGGTAACCGAGCGTGGCTTCGAGACCCAGGATTCGCTACCATTCATGTTTGATAAGCCTTCATCGGAGGTCCAAGGCTTGCTTGCGGAGTACGGTCTCGCCCGGTATGTGCCCTTGATGGCGGTCCCCCCCGATCTGCTGCAGCGCACGATAGTTGGCCATCGGGATGAATTCTCCAGATTGGTCCGCGCGCAAGTGAACGGGCCGCTCTGGGATGCAACGAGCATTGACCACGCCGTACGGTATGGCACGCCCAGCCTTGAGGTTAAGGATACGGATCTATTCCATGGCATTTCGCCGCCTACTTTGCCGACTGCAAGCATGACATTCGACGTCTTGAAGGCAGCCCACGCGATGATCGGGGAGATTCCGGTACTCGTCGTGAATGAGCCGATCTTCCTGCCGCCGGGCAATAGTTCAAGCGTACGCTACAATGGAGAATATCCTCGTTGGGCGTATGATGAGTACCGCACCTTGCTGTCGGGCTTCGTGGCTCAGGAAGGCTGGCAATACTCTGACCTGTTTGACCGAATTCCATACACGGAGTTTGCAAGCGCCGCTCTGCATCTGACCCCGAAGGGCGAAAAACTACTAGCGAAGTCGCTACTTTCCACGCTTTTGCGTACGGCCTGCCCGTAGGACTACTGTGCTTTGGATCGGGCTGTTTTCGCATCCGGCAGCTCGCTGGCAGTCGACACACGGAGTGTCTGACGGCGGAGATTTCGTGACGACCAAATACCGTGAAGGACCGAATGATGGACAATCAGATAATGTTGGCGCTTGCTGAATATATCCCTACTAAGATCT
>DATKAF010000358.1:0-22760 GCA_035498395.1 Anaerolineales bacterium | reverse complement strand
CAGCCAGCACGATCCCTGACGTGATGAGCCCGGCCGAGGCAGCCGCGATCCTCAAGGTGTCGGAAGAGGACGTGATGGCAGCCATCAACGATAAGACGCTGAAGGCCAAGAAGCTTGGCAACGTGTACCGCATCAGCAAGGACGCGCTTCAAGAGTTCCTCAAGAGCTAGAAATCAGGTGGAAACGAAGACGCCCTCCGCATGGAGGGCGTCTTCGTTTCTGCAAGCCAGGGACTCGTCCAACAAGAGCTATAACTGCGTGGAATCCAGGTCGGTCATGACGTCCGTGATGGCATCGAGGACATCACCGGCGAGGACCGAGGCGGTGTTCCCGAGATCATCGGCAGCGTACAGCCCAGCCTGCGCATGAATCCAGGCGCCAGCGACGGCAGCATCGAAAGGCTCCAGGCCTTGGGCCCTTAGGCCAACAATGGCGCCGGCTAGCACATCGCCGGTACCGGCCCGGGCCAGGGCTGGGGAAGCCACCGGGATAATGACAATGCGGCCATCCGGAGCAGCCACGACAGTGAAGGCCCCTTTGAGCACGACGACGTGCCCCCACTCTTTGGCGAAGCGGGCCGCGACAGCCTGCCTATCCTTTTGGATATCCTCAACTGAGAGGCCGGTAAGAGCGGACATCTCGCCTGGATGCGGTGTGAGGACTGCTATGGCCGGCAAGAGCCCCGGCCAATCTTTTATTTTGGCGAGCAGCCGCAGACCGTCCGCATCGATCACGACACCGGGGAACTGCTTCGACCTGTCTTGCGACTTGCTGGCGTCGGACGGAACGAATCCTATCTGCCGCTGAGAATTCTTTGGCCCGGTCTTGCCACCGAGCAGCCCTGACAGGAAATCGCGGGTGGTATCTTCCGTGCCAAGGCCGGGACCAAGCAACAGTGCGGTCGCCCGGTCCCAGTTCTTCTCGAGCACTTCGGCGGCGTCGCGCGCGATGACCCCGAGCTGATGAGGCAGGAGCACCCAGGTGGCTTCTGGAAACTGGCCCGCCAGCACGCCGTGGAGAGGCGCGGGCAAGGCGAGGGTAACAAGGCCCGCTCCGACGCGGTATGCGGCTTTGCCTGCCAGGGCAGCAGCACCCGTATAGTTCACAGAACCGGCAGCGATCAAAGCCGTGCCGAAGGTGCCCTTGTGCGAGTCCACGGGGCGCTCGGGGAGCAAGGCAGAGACCATCTCCTCCTCGGCCACCTCCGGACCCTTACGCTGCAACGACTTAAGGTTGTCCGGCAGGCCGATATCGACCACTTCCAGGCTGCCGATCAGCTCGTAGGCGGGCATCTTGAGCATGCCCTGCTTTATGGCAGCCATCGTCACCGTGAGGTCGGCAGCGATGCACTCCGGCGAGGCCTCGCCGGTTTCACAGTCCATGCCGGATGGGCAATCGACGGCGACGACGATGGGCCGCACCTCCTGGCTTTCCAGGATGGATTGCACTTCCGCCAGCACGTCAGCTAGATCTTCTTTCAGAGGCAACCGGGCGCCGGTGCCCAAGATGCCGTCCACCAGCACACTGGCGGTCTGAACGAAGGCAGAGAGACTCGCGTAGTCCTCATCTTCTTCGGCTACGATAATCTCTCCACCGGCATTCTCAAGGCGCTGCACCAGGTCGTCGGGCTGGCGCTTGATCAGATAGGCGCGCGCCCGCCAACCATCGGCAGCGAGGTGCGCAAGGGCAACCAGCGCGTCGCCGCCGTTGTTACCGGAGCCGACGAGCGCAAACACCTCCTGGTCGCTGTCATCGATGAGCATGTCCTGGATAACTTCCGCAAGCCCATGCCCTGCATTCTCCATCATTTGAGCATAGGTCAGCCCTGAGCCATCGGCTTCCTTTTCAATGGCCTTCATCTGCTCCACTGATACGAGTCTCATCGCTCCTCCAATCAATTGACAAAGCCCAGCTGAGGGCGTCAAGGCCGCCCGCTGAACGCCAGACCTATCCCCAAAGATCTTCCGCTATGTCATCCAAGCCAAGGCTGACGAGCTTGTCGCGCGTCGGATAGCCGGTCGTCTCATCCCAGCCGCGCACGGCATAATATGTGAACAGCATACCCTCGAGATCTGGCACGTAGCCCTCGGTACCTCCAGCGGGATACGGCTCCATGAGGGCCTTTGGCAGCCGGTCGTTCTGCGCCGTGAGGCCAAGACGATTGTTGACAGCACGCTTCAGATTCCAACCGCGCTCGCCCGCCCTCATCATGTCGTCGACGCTCCAGCGATAGCTACAGGCGGCGTTGATCAGATCTACCTGCATCTGAGGCTGGACATTGGCGAAGATGCACATCACCATGGAGTTATAGACCGTGCGCCAATCCTGATGACGAGCCACGTTTGCGGACTTCTCGGCGCCGGCGTGCCGTGAGAAGTATTCGATCCCGAGATTTGACTCGGTATGACCCCAATCGACGAAGAAGTAGTCGGACTGATTATGGCAGGCGCCGCGCGGCGAGGTGGCGTACACGAGAGCCATGCCGGAGACGCCGCGCGGGTCGTGGTACGCAACCTCGAGACCGTTGACCTGGACCGCTTCCTCCACGGCGCCGAAGCGCGCCCCAAGACGGCGCGATCCCTGGCCGATCCACGCACCAAACCCGGTGCCGGAGGCTGTCTGCTCCAGAAGCTCACGCACTACGGCGATATCGCCCCATATAAGCTCGAGGCCGCCCGTGTCCGCGGCAGTAATGAGACCTTCCTCGTACAGATGGAATGCAAGGCCGATCGTGTTACCGGCGCTGATGGTATCCATGCCATAGCGATCGCAGGTCTCACCGAGCCGGACTATCTCTTTCAGGTCCGAGATGAGCAGGTTCGGACCAAAGGAACAGATCGTTTCATACTCCGGGCCCTTGCGTTTGGCTCCGTCCTCCAAGCGCACAACGCGGCCGCAGGCGATGACGCAGGCGTGGCAGGCACTCGTGCCAGCCAGTATCTGCTCCTGCATCGTAGCGCCGGAAATCTGGTCCACCTGTTCGAAGCCTCCCTGATGGTAGTACCTGGCGGGCATGGCACCGAGGTACTCCGAGTAGTTGGCTGCGCTGGCCGTACCCATCTCGTGCAGGACGCGGGCCTCGTTGTCCTGCTTGAGCGTCCGGTTCGACTCGGAGCGGAGCGGCGCATAAGCGGCCGGGTTCGCCAGCGGCAAGGGCTGTGTACCGCGCAAGGCAATGCCTTTAAGGTTCTTCGAACCCATCACCGCCCCCAGCCCGGTGCGCCCCGCGGTACGACCATGATCGCAGAAGATGCCGGCGAAGAGGACGCGGTGTTCCGCAGCGGAGCCGATGACCGCCACGTGCGCGCGTTTTTCCTGAAGCTCCTGCTTGATCAAGTCCTGGGTCTCGTATGTCTCGCGGCCCCACAGGTGCGCGGCCGGGCGGAATTCCAAGCGGCCACCCTCCAGCCACAGATAAAGCGGCTCCGGGGATGCTCCTGTGATCCACAGACCATCGTAGCCGCAGGCACGAAGTTCGGGGCCCCAGAAGCCGCCGCAGTTGGATTCGGCCCACAGACCGGTTGCCGGGCCTTTTCCGCATACGACGAAACGCCCGACCGTCGGACCCGAGGTGCCTGTCAGAGGCCCGTTCAGAAAGAGGAGCGGCGCCTCCGGGGAAAATGGATCCAACTCTTCGGTCAAATAGGGATACAGCAGGCGGACAGCCAGCGAGGCTCCACCAAGAAACTCTCGCTCCCATTTCTCCGGGATCTTGTACTCCTCCACCCGGCGGCTCGACAAATTGATTCTCAGAATTGGTTGCATGGTGACAAACCGGTAATGGACACCCGGGGATCCACCCGCCATGGTTTGATCCGAGGGGTCAAGCAATCTCCGTGGTGATTTCTCGCGCGCAGCGGACAAAGTCTAGAACGGTTGGCACGTTGCGCATTATGTAGGCAAGGCTGCCGCTGACTCTGAGCTTGGTCGTCAGCATCGCCGTCATGGGATCCAGCTTGCCGAGGAGTATGGCTGCGAAGTTCGTGTACGGCGAATGCAGCACAAAGGTCGGCTTGGGGTGCGCGGAGGAATCGGGAGCATATTCGACGGCGCGGCACTTTCCATGCCAAAGATCGACGTAGAGGAGCAGCGGCTCTGGGAGAGGGCCAGCCGGCTCAATATCAAAGAGAATATCGCCCTCCCAGTTCTTGGCGACCTCGGTGTAGTGCGAGTCTGAGTTGAGCTTGGCCTGGAGGGTATTCAGCCACTCTGCGGACGGGAATATTGTTGGCATGGTAGGCTCTGAAGAACGCCCCGAATTTTACCACCGCGCTCGTGCGTGACCCGATTCGTCGGAAATTGGCGTGTTCCCCCTTGCACAAATCCCCAAGATGGTCTATCCTTGCTTTATCGCATGATCGCCAAATGGAAAGGAGGTGTCCCCTTCCACCCTTTTCCCATGCTGTGAACTAGCGGAATATCAGAAGACTACACATTGATTCGAGGAGAACCAAATGAAGAAGCTGTATGCCGTTTTGGTCGTCGTCATGGCGGCCGCGCTCGTCCTGACAGCATGCGGGGCCAAGGGCAATGCTGGCGGCGACCTCCTTTCGGACATCAAGTCCCGCGGTTATATTCTCGTCTCCACCGATCCGAACTATGCTCCCCAATCATTCCTCAATACACAGGGCAAGCGACCGTCGGACAGCAAGTGCCCCTCCGATGCACTTACCACGGCCGAGATGCAGGGCTTTGATGTGGATGTCGCGGCAGAGCTGGGCAAGAGGCTGGGAGTCGAGACGTGCTTCGCCACGCCCAACTGGGACGCGATCACGGCCGGCAACTGGGCCGACAAGTGGGACGTCAGCGTAGGCTCGATGACCGTGACCACAGAGCGCCAGAAGGTGCTTGATTTCACGACAGCATACTACTACACGCCGGCTGTCGTGGCTGTGACCAAGGAATCGGGGATCACCTCACTGGATCAACTCTCGGACAAGGCGCTGTGCGTGGGCGCATCGACAACCTATGAGGACTGGCTCAACGGGAAGCTCGGCATTCCTACGGAGGACATCTTCTCGAAGCCGCCGAGCAACGTAACCGTGGTCTCGCTCGATACCGACCAGGAGTGCGCGCAGGCGCTGCAAGCGGGACGCAAGGACTTCGTCGGCTACGTGACCTCCGGCACGGTGGTGGATCAGAACATTGCCAACGGCCTGGCAGTGGTGAAGGTGGGCAAGGCGGTCTACGAGGAGAACCTGGCTGTTGCCATTGACAAGAAGCACACGAAGGACATCGCCAGCCTGCTATCGACCCTGGACGGTTTCGTCAAGGCCATGCACCAGGACGGCACGCTGAGCACGCTTTCGACAAAGTGGTTCCAGACCGACCTGTCCCAATCTTCGGCCGGATAATTGCCCGTCAAACTTCTAGGGAAGCGGTCGGCGACCGCTTCCCTCGCTATTAGTCGACCTTCGAAAGTGCGAGGGATATGACCGATGGATCTGCAGGATGTGGCACCCAAATCGCAAGCAGAACTCCTGTATGAAGCTCAACTGCGGAGGGACCGCCAGTTCCGGACCAACGTAGCGATCTCCTGGCTGGTCTTGCTGTTGATCATCCTGCTGATCTTCAGCGGGAAGAATCTGCCGTTCGGGCTGACCGGCATCCAGTTGGACACGCAGTTCATGAAAGACAACTGGAGATTCATCGCCGGAGGCATCCCGTGGACGATCCTCATCTCGATCCTTTCCATTATCCTGGCAATGATCCTGGCGCTGCTGGCGGCGCTGGGCCGGCTTTCGAAATTCCCGCCTTTCTACGCACTTAGCACTTTTTACGTGTCCCTGATCCGAGGCACGCCGCTGTATTTGCAGATCTTTTTCTTCTTCCTGGCGCTGCCGCAATTGGGCATTGACTTGCCCGGCCTGTGGGCAGGGGTGCTGGCGCTCGGCCTCAACTACGGCGCCTACATGAGCGAGATCTTCCGGGCGGGCATCGCCTCGGTGGGCAAGGGCCAGCGCGAGGCGGCGACGGCGCTCGGGATGACGCCCAGACAGACAATGACACGGATCGTGCTGCCGCAGGCGCTGCGGTTCGCCATCCCGCCCACCGGTAACGAATTCATCGCCATGACGAAGGACTCGGCGCTGGTATCGGCGACGGGCTTCGTACATGAGATCATGTGGAGAGCCACCAAGGTGGGTCGTGCCCACTTCCGAAACCTGGAAGCACTCATCATTGCAGCCATCTTCTATTGGATCATAACGATCATCCTGTCGTACCTGCAGAGCCGGCTGGAAGCGCGCCTGTCACGGGGAGATCGCTGACATGGCGCCGCTGGTGAAGGTCACCGACCTGGACAAGTACTTCGGACGCCTGCAAGTCCTCAAGCGCATCAACCTGGACGTGCAGCCGAAAGAGGTGGTTTGTATTATCGGCAGAAGCGGCTCGGGCAAGAGCACCCTACTGCGGTGTCTTAACTTCCTGGAGGAGCCCTCGGCCGGCACGATCGAAGTGGGCGGGCTGGTAGTACATGCGACGGACCGCGGCGACAAGCGCCGGAGGATGGTCCACGACGTGCGGCTCAAGACGGGCATGGTGTTCCAGGAATTCAACCTGTTCCCCCATAAGTCCGTGCTGGAGAACGTGACAGAAGCGCCGATCATCGTCAAGGGCATGAACAAGAGCAAGGCCGCCGAGATCGCCGAGATGAACCTCGACCGCGTCGGCCTGCTATTCAAGAAGGACGAATTCCCGAACCGATTATCGGGCGGGCAGAAGCAGCGCGTTGCGATCGCGCGGGCGCTGGCGATGGAACCGCAACTGATGCTCTTCGACGAACCGACCTCCGCACTCGACCCGGAACTGATCGGCGAGGTGCTGAACGTGATGAAGAAGCTCGCCCAGGAAGGCATGACCATGCTGGTCGTCACGCACGAGATGGGCTTCGCGCGCGAGGTGGCCGACCGTGTGATCGTCATGGCCGAAGGCGAGTTGATCGAGCAGGAGACGCCGGAGAACATCTTCCGCGCGCCCAAGGACGATCGGACACGTGCGCTCATCGACCGGTACCGGACCGGCGGCGCGGAATAAGCGGATAAGTAGAAGGACGGCCCGTGGGCCGTCCTTCGTTACTCATACGCAAGTTACAGGTTAGTGCGCTGGGAGGGACTTGAACCCTCACGCCTTGCGGCACATGGCCCTCAACCATGCCTGTCTGCCAATTCCAGCACCAGCGCAGGATGCAAATCGATCCCGATACCAACAAGTTGTCCAGAAACGGGAGTGCTTACTAAATCGGCAACGTCGAATTATAATCGGCTTGCCTTGCTTGTCAAGCAAGGGTGATTCTTGTCGAAGAATGGGTCGTGGAGAACGGGTCATGGGAAATGGGTAATCGGACATTGAGGTAGTCATGAGGCATGAACTACTAACCATGAACCGTGAATGTGAGCGGTTTGGATGAGGGCAGTCTTGCTTCCTGAAGGAGAATGGGCATGACGCGCATCGTCGTGGATGCAATGGGCAGTGATGAGTATCCGACTCCGGATGTCGTGGGAGCCGTGCAAGCGGCTCGGGATTTCGGCGTAGAAATCATCCTGGTGGGAGACCAGGACAAGATCCGGCCCGTACTCGATGCTCAGAAGCCGGGAAACCTGCCTATCCGCGTCGTGCACGCGCCCGAGATGCTGACGATGGAAGACAAGGGAGAGGAACTGGCGTTTAAGGCACGACACAAGGACGCACAGAACTCCATGGCGGTCGGCATGGATATTGTCAAGCGAGGCGAGGCGGATGCATTCGTCACGGCGGGTAATACCGGCGCAGGGATGGTCACGGCGCTGTTCCGGCTGGGACGGCTGCGCGGGGTGGACCGGCCGGCGGTTGCCCCGGTCTTTCCAACAGAGACGGGGACATGCGTGGTGTTGGATATCGGCGCAAACCCAGATTGCAAGCCCGAGAACCTGCTGCAGTTTGCGATCATGGGCAGTGCCTACGCGGAGAAGGTGCGAGGAGTGAAATCGCCGAAGGTGGGCCTCGTGTCGAACGGGGAAGAGGAAGGCAAAGGCAACGAACTTGTCAGAGCAGCCAGTCCTCTTCTCAAGAATTCGGGCCTGAACTACTACGGCAACGTGGAGGGGAAGGAAGTCATAGGCGGCAAGGTGGACGTGGCCGTGACGGACGGCTTTACCGGAAACGTGATGCTGAAGACGGCAGAGGCGGTCGGCAAGCTCATCTTGAACCAGGTCAAGGATACGATCCAGAATGGCAGTGTGCTGACCAAACTGGGAGGGCTGCTGGTCAGACCGGCACTCCGAGGCATACGCAGGCTGCTGGACCCGAGCGAGCAGGGAGCCGCGGTACTGCTCGGGGTCAACGGGCTGGTGCTCATCGGGCACGGACGATCGGACTCGGCGGCGATCCGGAGCGCGATCCAACTGGCAAAGGGGGCCGCGGAGGCTGATGTGGTGGGCGAGATCAGAATCGCCATCGAAGAGAGCCTGAAGCGGCAGAAGAGCAGAGTTGCGGCGGAGCAGGCAGCCTGAGGCTGCACTGCTGCGGGCACGACATTTTTCCCTTGAGGAACAGGAATCATGAAGATCGTCAAGAATGAAAAGCTGATCAAACGGAATGCGCATATCGGGCAATACACGAGCTTTGCGGCGCTGGGCGTGCTGGGCGTCGGCATGTACATCTCCATCAAGAGACAGGATCTGTTCATCTATTCCGTGGCCTGCCTGATACTCGGCTTCGTGATGACACAGATCGGCATGCATTTCGCAAACCGGTGGGGACGCAGCCCGCGACCAGATGAGCAGCTCGACACAGCGCTGAAGGGGATTCCTAGCGATACCGTGCTATACCATTACACGACGCCGGTGCAGCACCTGCTGGTAGGACCCGCAGGAGTCTGGGTACTGCAAACCTATCATCAGAAGGGTAAGCTGTCTTACGCCAAAAACCGTTGGCGCCTGACCGGGGGCGGCTTCATGCAGGCCTACATGAGCGTGTTCGGGCAGGAAGGCATTGGACGGCCCGATATCGATGCCGCGAACGCGGCAGAGGCCATCAAGAAGTACCTTGTCAACCACGACATCCCGGAAGCGGAAATCCCTACGATCCAGTCGGCTCTCGTATTCACGAGTGAAGAGGCACAGGTGGACGTGCCCGATGCACCGCTGCCCGCGATGAAGGTAAAGCAACTCAAGGAATTCATCCGGCAACGGACGAGGGAGAGATCTGTGGGGAGCATGCTCCTTGAGCAAATCAAGTCCGCCCTGGACGGGCAGGAGGCAACGACCTCCGAATAGCACGCGGGCAAGCGAACCGGCAACAGTGCAGGACATGTCCAGATCCCCAATAACACGAAAAGCTCTCGAAGGCATAGCCATCCTGGTACTGGTCGTGCTTGCGGGGAGCATCCGCGGCATTGCTTACGGTGACCCGCGGCTTTCCATTGGAAATGGGGAGACGAGGAGCTATGTGCTGGCGTCTCGTGCGCCGCTATTCTCATGGAAGATATTTGCGGGACGCCGGCTCTTCACCACGAACCTTATCTACAAGCTGGCAAATGACCCCGGTGCATGCCCGCTTTCCAACCTGAGTGATCCGTCCGGCGGCAGCCATGCGAGGCCGACCATGCAGCCGTGCTTCGACCGGATGGCGCTGCTGCAAAACACCCTCTCCATACTGGCATGGTGCGCGCTGGCATGGGTGACAGCTCGGTGGATGACGACATTCCCAGCCAAGATCGGTGTTGTAGCGGTCATCCTGCTTTTCGGCTTCACACCGCAGATCGCGGAGTGGGACAGCGTCCTAAGCCCAGAATCGCTCACCGTAAGCGGCTATGTAGCCCTGTTGGCACTGCTGGAGGAGATCGTCCTGGGCGTTCTCTCGGGAACCGACCGATGGGGTTCGCGCCGCAACAGCCTGCTTGTCGCCGCCTGGCTGCTGCTCTTCACCGTGTGGCTCTTCGTACGCGACGTACACCTGTACGCGTTGCCCGTGACTGTGGTAATGCTGGGCGCAACCCTGGTGGTGCCTCGGCTGCGGCGGCAGGGCGTCCTGTGGTTGGCCATGGGAGTGCTAGCTGGACTATTCGTGCTGGGCTACGTCTCTGCCCAAGCCAGCCAGCGGGCTACGCATTATCCGCTCGCCCACGCCTTCGAAGACTACATACTGCCGTTCCCGGACCGCGCGGCCTACTTCCAGCAGTTTGGCATGCCCGACCGGACGGCTGCCAGCTACCAGAAGTGGCTGGACGACAATGCCACGCGCACATACGGACTGTTCCTTGTCTCGCATCCGGGATTCATCCTGTCGAGCATCGGCCAGAACCTGTACTACTTCCGCGCTGAATTTGTGCAGCAATACTACGAGCCGCGGGGCGCAGCGAACCGCTCGATGGTGCTTCAACTGAGCGAGACCTTGCACCCTGAGAGCCTGGCTGTCTATCTTCTCGACGTGCTGTTTATTGCAGGACTGTGGCTGGCGGGCTACAGGAAGTCCAAGCCATTGGCGTGGGGTTGGGCATGGATCGCCACCTGGTTCTTCCTGGCAAGCGGCGCGATCCTCTTTGTGGGGTTCTTCGGGGATGCCGAAGCCGCCCGCCGGCACATTTATCCCTCGGTGGAGGCCTTCAGGCTCCTCCTGTGGATTCTGCTGTTCGTATACGTGGACTGGATGCTTCAGGGATTGTTCTCCGATTCCCCGTCCAACGCTGCGTCAGAGCCGCAGCCGTAGGTATATGATACACTTGTTCTATGGAATCTTTTGTCGCGCTTGATATCGAAACCACGGGGTTGGATTCCGGCAAGGATTCCATCATCGAGATCGCCGCAGTCAAATTCACTGGGAACCGCGTCGAGGACGAGTGGTCCTCGCTGATCAACCCAAACCGCCATATTCCCGAGTTCATTACCGGCCTCACGGGCATCGACGATGCCATGGTGCGGCAGGCTCCACGCATCCGGGAAGTGGCCCACGATTTTGAGACCTTCGTCGGGGACTGCCCTGTCATCGGGCACAATGTGCGTTTCGACCTGGGCTTCCTACAGAAGTACATCCCGTTCGCCCTGAACGAAGTGATCGACACGTACGAGCTGGCAGCGGTGCTCATCCCTAACGCGAGCCGCTACAATCTCGGCGCGCTGGGACGCGAGCTGGGCATTCTCTATGCGCAGGTGCACCGCGCGATGGACGACGCCAAGATCACGCAGGCCGTGTTCCTGCGGCTTCTCGAAATGGCCCGCGAGCTACCACCCAAGTTGCTGGCGGACATCGTGCGGCTGGGCGAGCCGCTCGATTGGGATGCCAACTATGTCTTCCAGCACGTGCTGCAGGAGCGGGCGAAAGAGGGAATCCAGCCCCGAACAAGCAAGCAGGACAAGGGCGTGTGGTTCGATGCGACGCGCTATCCACCGCTTGAGAACCCGGAGCAGCCTTATCCACTGGACTGCGAGGAAGTAGCATCCCTGCTGGAGTACGGCGGCCCGTTCTCGCAGTATTTTGAAAGCTACGAGCACCGGCCTGAGCAGGTCGAGATGCTGCGGGCAGTGGCAGCGGCGCTCTCGGAGGGTAACCACCTGCTGGTCGAGGCCGGAACAGGCGTCGGCAAATCGTTTGCTTATCTGATCCCGGCGGCGCTGTTTGCCATCCGCAACAACGCACGCGTCCTCATTTCGACCAATACCATCAACCTGCAAGACCAGCTCATCCAGAAAGACATACCGGACCTGCGCAGGGCGCTCAACATCGATCTGAGAGCCGCGGTGCTCAAGGGGCGATCCAATTATCTTTGCCCTCGCAGGCTGGAAAACATGATGCGCTTTGGCCCGCGCAATGCAGACGAGATGCGGGTGCTCGGCAAGGTGCTGGTGTGGCAGACGGGAGACCAGGCGGGCGATCGCAATTCCATCAACCTAAACGGCAACGCGGAGCGGGACGTATGGGTGCGGCTTTCGGCTGAGGACGACGCCTGCACCACCGAAACCTGCCTCAAGCGGATGGGCGGTGCGTGCCCGTTCCACCGGGCACGCATGGCGGCGCAATCTGCTCATCTGCTGGTCGTGAATCACGCTTTGCTGCTCTCGGACGTGGCGACCGGAAACAAGGTGCTGCCGGAGTACTCGCGGCTTATCATCGACGAGGGCCATCACGTCGAGTCGGCCACGACCAACGCGCTATCATTCCGAATGACGCAGTATGAGCTGGAACGACTGCTCAAAGATCTGGGTGGGCCGAACGCCGGCATCCTGGGCCGCCTGCTGACGGAGACGCGTACGGGGCTGCGTCCATCCGAGGTGGCGCTGCTCCAGCAACTAGCTGACCGCGCGACCGACATGGCATTTCGGCTGGAACAGTACAACCGTGAATTCTTCAACACCATCGGAGAGTTCGCAGCGCTCCAGAGAGAAGACCAGCAGCCGCGCAACTACTCGTGGCAAGCGCGTATCCTGCCGGCCACGCGAGCCCTGCCGGGATGGGACCAGGTGGAGATGGCATGGGATGCGACCGGCGAGGCGTTCACGCTGCTGCTGAAGCTCCTGGCGGATATCCACAAAGCCGGCTCCGAGCTGTATGCGGACGGGCATGAGAACCTCGAAGACGTACTGGGAGAGATCAGCAACGCCTACCGGCGGCTCTCCGAGGCCCAGGCGAACCTGGCCGGGATGATCGCGGACCCGGCGGACGACCAGGTGTACTGGATCGAAGTCAACCCGACCGGCA
This sequence comes from Anaerolineales bacterium, assembly GCA_035498395.1. GTDB lineage: Bacteria > Chloroflexota > Anaerolineae > Anaerolineales > Villigracilaceae > Fen-1038. Next base: position 10,088 of record DATKAF010000358.1, on the reverse strand, counting down.
GCCGGCTGTCGCTTAACGCGGCCCCGCTGCGCGTCGGAAACCTGATCGAAAAGTACTTGTGGCATGAGAAGGCCAGTGTTATCGTCACGTCTGCAACACTGACAGCGCATGGGGAGTTCCAGTATCTGCGGAACACACTGGGTGCAGATGAGGCCGACGAACTGCAGCTTGGCTCCCCCTTTGACTACGAGAATTCCACGCTCTTGTATGTTGCCAATGACATGCCGGAGCCGAACGTCAACGGCTATCAGCAGGCGCTGGACCGGGCCATCGTGTCGACCGCCAAAGCGATCGGCGGGCGTATGCTGGTGCTGTTCACCTCGTACGCGCAGCTTAAGAAGACATCACAGGCGATCACAGGCCCGCTCGGCAGCGAGGACATCTTCGTCTATGAGCAAGGGGATGGCTCTTCGCCGAACGCACTACTAGACTCGTTCAAATCCACTGAGCGAGCTGTTCTGCTCGGCACGCGCTCCTTCTGGGAAGGGGTGGATGTGCCGGGGGCCACGCTTTCGGCCGTGCTGATCACGAAGCTGCCGTTCGACGTGCCCACGGATCCATTGATCGCAGCACGGTCCGAACTGTACGAAGACTCCTTCAATGAGTACTACCTCCCAGAGGCGATCCTCAAATTCAGGCAGGGGTTTGGCCGCCTGATCCGCACGGCCTCCGACCGCGGGATCGTGGCGATCCTGGACCGCCGCGTGCTGACCAAACAGTACGGCCGGCTGTTCCTGGAGTCGCTGCCGCGCTGCACAGTGAGGCAGGGGCCTGTAATGGGCATGGCACGAGCGGCGAGCCAATGGCTCGGTGCTTGAGCGCGACCTTCCGGCCGCATCCAAATGAACGTTGAAGCGTACCTCGCTCGCATCGGTTGTGAGGCGCCATTGGAGCCGACGTACGAGACGCTGCGCGAGCTGCAGACCGCGCACATGCGGACGGTCCCTTTCGAGAACCTGGACATCGTGCCGCTTCACCGGTCGATCCGGCTGGATGAGGCTTCGTTGTGGCACAAGATCATTGAAGACAAACGCGGCGGGTTCTGCTACGAGCTGAACGGCCTCTACGCGTGGCTGCTCAAGCAAATCGGCTTTCAGATCAGATATCTCAACGGACGGGTCTTCAACCGGAAGGAAGAACTCGGCATCGAGTTCGATCACCTGGCCCTGCTGGCGAGCCTGCCGGGAGACCCGATAAGCTGGCTAGCCGATGTGGGATTTGGGGATTCGTTCCTGGAGCCCCTGGAACTCCACGAAGGCGAGCAGCCACAAGGAATGCGAGCCTACCGGCTGGAGCCGGCGCGGGACGGCTGGATCTCGTGGGAGCGTGGGTACGACCGGGCTTGGAGACGACAGTATTTCTTCGACCTGGCGCCGCGGACTTTTCCAGACGACTACGAGGCGGGCTGCAGGTATCATCAGCAGTCGCCTGATTCTTCCTTCACGCGCGGCCCGGTCATCAGCAGAGCCACCGAGGATGGGCGCGTTACGCTGGATGATACCATGCTGATCATCACGAGCAACGGCGGGCGATCGGAGCGACCCGTTTCGGCAGAGGAGTGGCCGCGATTGCTATGGGAGCATTTCGGCGTGATCCTCTAGCGCCGCGGTGGAGAAACAGGAATCAAGAAGGCGAGCGGCCCGCTGACCGCTCGCCTTTCCCTTTACGCAGATGAAGGCTTAACGCACCTTGAACATCTGGACGAGCTTCATAGCCTGGCTGAGGTCGCCGCCAAGCTTGATCTTGCCCAACATGAACGCCTGCATCGGATCCATCTGGCCTGTGAACAAGCTCAGGAAGTCCGACGAATCAGCGGTTAGGGTCATAGTCGGCTTGGAATGCGGGATGCCCTGGGCCACCACTGCCTTGCCGTCCTTGATGACGGCATTCCATTCGCCAGGCTCGGCGCCGGTGAATTTGAAGTGAATCACGGCGTCGACCCCAGCGGCCTTCTCCGAATCGAGGGCGGCGGGCATTCTCTGCATGAGCTCTGCAATGGTGAGAGGCATTCTGTGTATTCTCCTTGATGATTTCGACGGATCAAGACTGCAAGTTCTCAAATATGGCCGCGGCGCCCATCCCTCCGCCCACGCACATGGTGACCATGCCGAACTTGGAACGGCGCCGTTTCATTTCGTAGATCAATTGCGTGGTCAGCTTCGCACCCGTGCATCCCAGCGGATGGCCAAGAGCAATGGCGCCGCCATTCACATTGACCACATTATCCTCGATGTGCAGCTCGCGGACAACCGCCAGGGACTGCGCGGCAAAGGCCTCGTTCAATTCTATCAAATCCATGTCTTGCAGCGAGAGTCCTGCCAGCTTCAGGGCCCTGGGAATCGCAACCACAGGGCCGATGCCCATGAGCTCGGGAGGAACGCCGCCAGCGGCAAAGGAAACGAAGCGGGCCAGAGGCTTGAGCCCAAGCTGCGAGGCCCTCTCTTCGGACATGACGATCACCGCGGCCGCGCCGTCGGACATTTGCGATGAATTACCGGCGGTGACCATGCCTCCGACCTTGAAAGCGGGCTTGAGCTGTGACAGGGCGTCCATGCTCGTGTCCGCACGGGGGCCTTCATCGCGGGCGACAACGAACTGCCTGTGAAACGGCTTGCCTTCCGCGTAGTCCACAACATCGACGCCTACAGGGACCAGCTCCGGCTCGAACAGGTTCTGCTCCAAGGCCCGCGACGCCTGTACGTTGGAGCGCAGGGCAAAGGCATCCTGATCTTCCCGGCTGATCTCATACTTCAGCGCGAGGTTCTCCGCTGTGAGCCCCATGTTGGTGTAGTAGTGAGGCAAGTCCTGCGCGAAGTACGGATTAGGTGAGAACTTGTAGCCCATCATCGGGACCATGGTCATGGACTCGGCTCCGCCGGCGATGGCGACGTCGATCTGTCCGGCTTGGATGGCATATGCGGTGTGCGCGATGGCCTGCACGCCGGAGGCGCAGTAGCGGTTGATGGTCTCCCCTGGAACAGAGTTCGGAAGGCCAGCCCGGAGCGCGATCATACGCGCCATGTTCAATCCCTGCTCCCCCTCCGGAAAGGCGCAGCCCATCACCACGTCGTCGATCTGCGTGGGATCCAGGTGTGGCGCGCGCCGAAGGAGCGCCCGGATCACCTGCGCGGCCAATTCATCGGGACGAACCGTAGCAAGGCCTCCACGCTTGGCTTTTCCCACGGGCGTTCGAGCCGCTGCCACAATGACCGCATCATGCTTCGACATCGTCCACCTCCATACCACTCATGGCATCTCTAATTCCGTAAGGGCTTGCCGGTCTGCAAGAGCGACCACATCCGAGCCTGGGTCTTCTGCTCGCCGCATAGCGATAGGAAGGCCTCGCGCTCCAAATCAAGGACGTACTGCTCGCTCACCCATTGCGGGCGCGTGAGCTCGCCGCCACACATGACATAGGCAAGCTTTTCCGCCAAATGGCGATCATACTCGCTGATATAACCGCCCGCCTCGAACATGAAAGTGCCTACACGCAAGGACGCAAACACATCCCGACCAGCCACATAGATTTTTTCACGAGCAGGCGAACGGTAGCCTGACTTCGCCATGTGGAGGGCCTCCCTCTTCGCCTCGGCGAGCAACAGATCACCGTTCATGACAATGCGGTCGGCAGAGCCAACGATGCCCATGTCGCGGGCCTCCGGTGCAGATGTGGCGACCTTCGCCTGACCGACCTGAAGGAATGCCTTTTGGAGGAAAGGCAGGAGCTCTGCATTCTCGGTGCGCATTGCCGGGTTTATAAGACGCCTGAGCATCTCCTTGGTTCCACCACCCGCCGGGATGATACCGGCGCCGAGTTCCACAAGGCCGATGTACGTCTCCGAGGCCGCCACGACGCGGGAGGCGTGCATGACGATCTCGCAGCCCCCTCCCAAAACGCGGCCGAATGGCGCGACGACGACCGGCTTGGGCGAGTAACGCATGCGCATGTTGAGCTCCTGCAGGCGGCGTGCCGCGGCATCCAGCGTATCCCACATGCCCTGTTGAGCCGCGATGACGACCATGAAGAGGTTTGCACCGCCAGCACAGAAGTCGCCGGCCTCGTTGCCGATGACCAGGGCATCGAAGTCCTCTTCAAGGCAATTGAGGCCAGTCTCGATCATGGAGAAGATGTCCTCATCCAGCGCGTTGACCTTGGTGTGGAATTCCACGCAGGCAACGCCGCCGCCCAGGTCGTGTAGCGAGGCACCCGCATTACGATTGATGACCCTCGTGCCTTTGAGCGTCACGGCTGCTGTAATCGGGCGTTCCTCTACATGTCGCTTGCTGCTCACGTCATAGGCAGCGGCTTTGACCCCGTTTTGATAGCGATAGAACGTGTCCAAGCCCGAGGCCAACATGTCACTCACCCACGGCGCCGGAGGATACCCCTCCTGCTTCATGCGGTCAGCTGTCTCGCGTACTCCGAGCATATCCCAGAGCTCGAATGGACCCGCCTCATGGCCGAAACCCCAGCGCACGGCGTCGTCGAGCGGCTTGACGCTGTCTGCCACCTCGGGCAACAGGCTGGAGGCGTATTGAATGCCTTGAAAGACGAGCGTCCGCACCAGTTTCGCCGCCTTGTCTTCCTCCCCGAGCATGACCTTCAAGCGTTGACCCAGGCCTTCGACCGAGCGCGCTTTGCCGACCGATTCAAAGCGCGGTTTGCCCGGGGGCACGTGCTCCAGGGTGTTCAGGTCGAGCGGCCAGAACTCCTTGTTGCCGTCCTTGCGGACCTCTTTGTAGAACCCGACTCCGGTCTTATTACCCAACCACTTCCTATCCACCATGGCATTCAGAAGGGCAGCCGGTCGCTCGGCTGCTAGGTATTGCTGACCCAGTGTATCATGCGGGATGGCGGGACCGAGATTCCTGCCGACATGCTCCCACACATCGATGCCGATGAGGTCCGCTAGACGGAACGTTGCGGTTTTCGGACGGCCCATGAGCGGGCCTGTCAATTTGTCGACCTCATCGACGGTGTAGCCATTCTCCAAGATATAGTTCATGCCAAACGTGGCTGTGCCGAAGAACACGCGATTCGCGATGAAGTTCGGAGTGTCCTTGCAGAGCACCACGCCTTTGCCGAGATCGCGTTCGCAAAAGCGCCGCATATAGTCCACGACGTCTTGGAGGGTGTCCTCTCCCGGAATCAGTTCCAGTAGCTTGAGGTAGCGGGGCGGGTTGAAGAAATGCGTTCCCAGGAAGTGCTTGCGGAAACCGTCGGACCGTCCCTCAACGATGGCATGAATGGGGATGCCCGAGGTGTTGGTGCTCACGATGGAATCGGGAGCGCGGTCTTGATCGATACGCGCCATGAGCGCCTGCTTGATCGCCAAATCCTCGACAACCGCTTCCAGGATCCAATCGGCCTGAGCGACAGCCGCGAAGTCATCTTCCAGGTTTCCGAGCGCCACCAACGACTCTGACAGCGGCGACATCAAGCTGGCAGGCTTGGCCTTCAGGCTGCGCGACCAGCCTTCTTGCACGACCTGGTTGCGGGCCCGCTGATCGCCGACGGGAGCGCCTGCAGGAACAATGTCAAGCAGGGTAACTGGCACACCGGCATTTGCGAGATGCGCGGCAATGGCCGCACCCATGGTGCCCGACCCGATGACCACCGCTTTATCGATTCGATATGACACGCTGCCTCCAAGAAAGCGTACCTGCTGCCTGTAAGGACTCATATGCAGCGTCAGCGAAGATCACGCCCGCTGTATCCAAGGATCTGGCGGGCAACCACGAGCCGATTGATCTGTCCGGTACCCTCATAGATATCGGTGATCTTCGCATCACGGAACCATTTTTCCGCTAGGAATTCGCGGCTGTAGCCCAGCGGGCCGAGGATCTCCACAGCCTTCTGAGTGATCTTCGTGGTCACATCGCCAGCCTTCACCTTGCACATGGAGGACTCGAGGGCGTTCGGCTTGCGGTTATCCGCCATCCAGACAGCTTTCATAACCATGAGCCAGGCGGATCTCAACATCACATCCATGTCGATGACCTCGCGCTCGATATTGGTTAGTTTTTGGCGCGGGAGGCCGTAGCGGATCTGGACCCCTGACTCCGCCAGCTTCTCCTTGAGAAACTCGAGAGCGGCGCGAGCCACGCCCAGGCCCGAGGCAGCCACGAGCGGCCTGGTGGCATCGAAGGTTGCCATGGCGCCCTTGAAGCCATCGGTCGTCCTCTCGACGGTTGGGCTTCCGAGGAGATGATCGAACGGAACCCGCACATCCTGGAACGAGAGTGCGGCCGTGTCACTGACGCGGATACCCATCTTGTGCTCGAGCTTCACGACGCGCAGGCCCGGTGTGCCGCTTTCGGCCACGAAGGCCCGCATGCCGGCCTTGCCAGCCGAGGGATCGATGGAAGCCCACACGACGACGAACCCCCTGCCCAATTTCTCGTACTCCGTCAGAGATTTGTCGCCGGCAGTGACAAAGATCTTCTCCCCGTTGATCACCCACTCGCGCGTCTGCTCGTCCAGGACGGCTCGCGTCCGGATCGATGAGGTATCGGAGCCGGCTCCCGGCTCCGTCATGGACATACAGGCGAAGGTCGGTTTCTCGCCGCCGAAGCGCTCCAGGAACTTCGCCTTTTGCTCGGGCGTTGCTGCGGCCTGGACAGCCGCGGCGCCGAGCCCGCCCCCGGGGGTGTTGAGATACATGCCGACATCGCCCCATGCCAGGGTTTCTATCTGGTTTGCCATGAGCTGATAAGCGATAGGCGGTCTCGGCTTAGAGCCGTTCCCGTTGCCGCCGTTGGGCTTTTGTTCCCGGGGCGCGAGGCTGCCGCTGCCATAGGCTCGCATCGCGGTATGCATGAACTCGATGTAGTCCCACGGGATCTCATGCTCGTTCTCATCGAAGTAGCGCGAACGCGAGCGCATCATTTCCTCTGCGACGGTCTGCAGTACAGTGCGGAATTGTACGATGGGCTTCGGGACATCAAACTCGATAGTCATTGGGACTCCTACACGATCGCAAAACCATTGAAGGCCGAGAAGCCGCGGCCGTGGCGCATCCACATTTCGACCGAATGCTCGCGGATGTAACCGTGCCCGCCCAGGATCTGCACCGCGCGGTCTGTGACCATCATTGCCATGTCGGTCGCGCCGGTGGCAGCAAGGTACGCGCCGGTGAAGGCATCGGCGTTACCAGTATCCAGTTTCCAGGCGGCTTCCCAGGCAAGCAGGCGGATCGCCTCGATCTCCGTGCACATCTCCGCCAGCATAAAAGCAACAGCCTGCTTCTGGGCTATCTTGACGCCGAAAGCCTCCCTTTCCTTTGCATAGTCGCGGGCATACTCAAACGCGGCCCGCGCAACGCCAACGGCTGCCGCAGCCTGCGCCACCTGCATGGAGGCGAGCACCGGGCCGAGATCGTGCCCGGCCGGCCCGCCAAGCCTGTCCTCGGCAGAGACCGAGACGGCGTCGAGCTTGAGGCGATACATCGGCAGAGGGCGAAGGCCCATCAGGACCTCCCGTTCCGGAGCTACCTGGAGGCCCGGCGTATTAGCCGGCACGAAGAAACCCTGCGTCTGCCCGTCCAGATCGGCATAGATGAGAAAGGCAGGCGCTTCCGAAGCAAAGGGGACAAAAGCCTTTTCGCCGATCAGGGCATATCGCTCCCCTTCACACACCGCCGCGGTCCTCAGCGCGTGGGGATCAAAATCGAAGTGATACTCGACGAGGGCTGAGGTATAGGGACGCCACTCGCCACCGACAACCTTTGGAAGGTACTGCTGCTTCTGCTGTTCCGTTCCGGCAAGAAGCAGCGGCAGTGCGAACAGCGCCGGCGCGCCGATTGCAAAGGCTGTCGAAAGGTCGCCGTAGGCAAGTTCTTCTGTCGCGAGCACACCCGTGACGGCCGACCGGTCGCCGAATCCGCCGTAGGCTTCCGGGATCGAGGCCTGCAAGATACCCAGCTCCCAACCCTTGTCGACAAGGCTTCGGGACAGCGACGCGGTCTCATCAGATTCCCGTGCGGCGGGCCGCAGGTCATTCACGGCAAAGCGCCGAGCCGCATCGACCAGCATCCGCTGCTCATCACTCGGTTCGAAAGAATACATGCTTTACTCCTGTGCTGTATCCATCATCCCGTGGAGAAAGAGATCGGCGTACTCATCCGCGATCCTGGTAATGGAGAGCGCGCCACCGGGCCGGTACCAAGTCAGAGTCCAGTTCATGGTTCCCATGAGAGCACGCACGGCCAGCCCCGTATCCGGGCAGTGAAAGATCCTAGCCCGCCGGCCCTCGTTGAGCACGTCGCGCCAAAGCGCTTCGAAGCGGTCGCGGTGAGGCACGTGGCGCGCGTGGGTCTTTTTGTCCAGGGATCGATGCTCGAAAAGTAGAACGGCAGAGAGATCAGGGTATTCTGCCAGCGCTTGCAGGTATGCTCGAATCATGAGGCGCAGCTTTTCATCGGCAGGCAGCGGCTGGCTGCTCACGCGCTGTATCTGCTCCCCGAGCGTATCTAAGGCGCGCTCCAGGAGCTCCACCAGCAGTTCCTGCTTGGAGGCGACGTGATGGTACAGGCTGGCCTTCTGCAGGTTCACACTCTCGGCGATATCGGCCATGGAGGCGCCATGGAAGCCTTTCTGGCGGAAGACCTGGGCGGCCGCATCCAATATGTCATCACGGGTCATAGACACTCCCTACCGAACGGTCGGTTGGCTGACGATACACCCGTCGGCGCCGCGCGTCAAGCGCGATTGTGCCGGAACACGCAGGCGCGCGGCAACCCGAAGGCGGTTGCGGAGCAACGATTCGGCGCGATCCGGCGTTGTAAATGGTACAGTCGGAGTTGCAACGCGGACCAAAGAGGCGCGGAGAAGTTCCGCGCTTGTCACGATCAGCTATAACTATGGAAACACTAGAGTCCTATGCTTGGGATATAATGCAGCCATGACGATTCCTGCCCCTGCATCGCAACCGGAGCCCGCAGCCCCGCCCCCACTGACGCCAGAGGAACTGGAAGCCCGGCGTGCGCAACAACGGCAAATGCGGGGAATCATCATTGGTGCGGTTGTCGGCGTCATTGTCCTGCTGCTTCTGCTGGTTGGTGCATTGTTTGTGCTGCTCCAGCCGGGGGTGCCAACCGACCGCATCCGTGACTCGCTGATCATCGTGGTCGCCTTCGAGACGTTCGTGGTCGGGGTAGCGCTGATCGTGCTGCTCGTCCAGCTCGCCACATTGATCAATCTCCTCCAAAACGAAGTCCGTCCCATCCTGGAAGCAACGAGCGATACCTTGAGAACGCTGCGCGGCACGACCGAGTTCCTGAGCGAAAGCGTGGTCGAGCCGGTGATTAAGCTCAACGGGTACATGGCCAGCGTGCAGCGTATGTTAGAATTGATGGGCATTAAGCGGCGATAGAGAATCCCCGAAAGGAGCACGTCATGGCATCTGAGAGCGATGAATTCGCATCCTTCCTAGTTGGTCTTGTTGTCGGCGCGTTGACAGGCGCTGTCGTTTCTTTGTTGTTCGCTCCCCAGAGCGGTGAGGAGACGCGTGCACTGATCCGGGATAAGAGCATCGAGTTGCGAGATCGCGCGGCCGATTCGGCAGAGGAGGCGCTAGCCCGCGCCGAGGCAGCCGCCGCCGACGCGCGCGTGCGCGCCGATGAACTGGCGAAGGTGGCCAAAGTCAAAGCGGATGAGCTGGCGAGGGAAGTCAAGGGACGCGGCGGGGCGGCAGTCGACGCGGTGAGGAAGCCCGCACCGAAGGCTGCTGGCGCAGAAACATCCTCCACGAGCTCCTGAAAGCAACGACCTGAATTAAAGGGTTTGGCCGGGGGGCGGTCAAACCCTTGTTTTGTTTGTAACCGATGGACATTCCCGCCGACGCCTCCCGAACACCGCCCCACTCCATTCTCCGCTGCTTTCTAAAGTTCTTCTTCCACCATTTCTATCACGGCTTTGCCTGGACCTATGATATTGTGGCCACTACCGTCTCGATCGGCAGGTGGAACCACTGGGTCGCATCGGCGCTTCCATACGTGCGCGGCAAGCGGATCCTGGAAATCGGCCAAGGACCGGGGCACCTGCAACTTCTGCTCCGCCAGCGCATGAGCGGGCTGGTCGTCGGCCTG
>DATKAF010000357.1:0-2396 GCA_035498395.1 Anaerolineales bacterium | reverse complement strand
TGGTGGGCGATGAGCCGTATGTTTCGCTCCATCTGATGGGAGCGAACGAGTACGCGAAGAAGAAATAGGTGGAGCGACCGTTACACCCTCAGATCTGGTAGTCCATCTCGGCGATGATCTGCTCGAGTGATGCGGCCGCTTCGTGGTCAGCCTCGATGACGCCTTCCAACTTCTGCACGCGGTTGCGCAACTTCCCAACCTCCCCTGCAACCGCAGCCAGCGCTTCCGACAGGGGATCCTTGATCTGCTTGGGATCGGTGATGATGATGCGCTTTCCATTGCGGAAGACGATGTGCGCGGGCACGCCCACCACGGTGGAATCCTCCGGGACATTTCTCAACACAACGGAGCCCGCCCCGACCCGGCAATTCTTCCCTACCGTGATGTTACCCAGGATGCGCGCCCCCGCCCCGACGACCACGTTGTCATCAATCGTGGGATGACGCTTGCCATGCTCTTTGCCGGTGCCGCCGAGCGTCACACCCTGGTAGAGGGTCACGTCGTCGCCGATGATCGTGGTTTCTCCGATCACCACTCCCATGCCGTGATCAATGAACAGGCGCCGGCCGATCCTGGCGCCGGGATGAATCTCGATGCCAGTCAGCAATCGTGCGACTTGCGAAAACCATCTCGCGAAAAAGTAGAAGCCATGGTTCCACAGCCAATGATTGATGCGATAGAACCAGAGAGCGTGCAAGCCGGAATAGCAGAGGAACACCTCCAGCTTGGAGCGGGCAGCAGGATCGCGCTCCAGGATGGTCGCGACATCTTCTCGAATTAGTGATGCTAGGTGAGGCATCTCACACCGCAGCCGCCGCCATTTGTAGCGACTCGTTGCGCAGCTCGTCAAACAGGATGCTAGTCAGGTAACGCTCGCCGAAGTCCGGCAGAACCACCACGATCAGCTTGCCCGCATTCTCGGACTTGTTCGCGACCTTAAGAGCGGCCACCACGGCGGCCCCGGAAGAAATCCCGACCAGCAAGCCTTCTTCCTTCGCCAGCCGGCGGGCCATGACAACGGCTTCGTCGTTGGTGACCGTAACGATTTCGTCGATGTAGTCAGTGCGCAGGATGGACGGGATAAAGCCTGCCCCAATGCCTTGAATCTTGTGCGGCGAGGGTTGTCCGCCCGAGAGCACCGCACTGTCGGCAGGCTCCACGGCCACTGCCTTGAACGAAGGCTTCTTCGGCTTGATGTACTGGCAGACCCCCGTGATGGTGCCTCCGGTCCCCACACCCGAGACCAAAATATCCACCTTGCCGTCGGTGTCGTTCCAGATTTCCGGGCCGGTGGTTTCCACGTGGATCTTGGGATTGGCCGGGTTGTCGAACTGCTGCAGTATGTAGCCGTTGGGATTCGCCGCCAGAATCTCCTCCGCCTTGGCGATTGCAGCCTTCATGCCCTTCGGCCCCGGCGTGAGCACAATTTCTGCTCCAAAAGCCCGCAGCAGGACCCGGCGCTCCAGGCTCATGGTGTCCGGCATGGTCAGGATGAGTTTGTATCCCTTGACCGCGGCGACGAACGCCAGGCCGATGCCGGTGTTGCCACTGGTCGGTTCGATCAGGACCGTGCGTCCGGGCTGGATCTTCCCGGCGCGCTCGGCCTCGACGATCATGCTCACGCCGATGCGGTCCTTCACGCTGGCACAGGGATTGAAGCCCTCCAGTTTTGCCGCGATGGTGGCGGCACTGCCGGCGGACACTTTATTCAACCGCACCAGCGGCGTACGGCCGATCAGTTCAGTTACGTCGTTAGCGATTCTCATAGTTGGCTCCCACTGCTTCAAATGTTCCCATCTCTGGAATGTATGGATTTCGCGAAACCTGATTAGCGACAACAACAAAGGTAACAAGAATCACAGGGCGCGGAATTTGCGATGGCTCGCATACTATCCGTTCGTTTTCACCTACCGATCTTAGATTCTCCGACCGGTGGAAGGCACCATTTTATTCGGATTCTCGCAATTGTGCCAAAGCCACGCACCGAAATCCTCCAGATCATCCGCCTTCTGCATTCTGTTCGATTTCGAACATCCGGTTCCACGGACGCACAGGATCGAGTTCGCTGGGGCCAGCGAGCCAGCGAACAAGCTCAACGTAATCAACAACCTACGCTGTGGGGAGCATGTGGCCCACGGGGTGCACAATCAGCTGGCATGAAAGGCTTGGTTATGCCGATGGCTCATCAATCGCAAAATCCGGCGGCAGCCCGCGTTCTGGTGGCCGACGACCAGCCCCACGTCCTGGATGCGTTGCAACTGCTGCTGAAGAACAACGGGTACAGCACCGAAGCCGCTACTCATCCATCGCGGGTGCTGCAGGCCTTGGACGCAGGGCAATTCGACGTCGTCCTCATGGACCTGAACTATACCCGTGACACCACGGCTGGGGGCGAA
>DATKAF010000356.1:0-4644 GCA_035498395.1 Anaerolineales bacterium | reverse complement strand
TGGTCGGGGACCTGGCGCGCATCACCGATATCCTCGTGTTTCCCGACGAACCCTCACGGCTCGAAGCCGCCGAGCGCCTGCTTGCGCGCGCGACCAGCGTCGAATCGGCTCTGGGTCGCGCGGTGCCCTGGGACGAGGCCGCGCGTGCCCTCACAGATGCGTTCCACTCTGAGCTCGGCCTGAGCTTGGAGCCGGGCGATCTGAACGATAGCGAGAGCCGGCGTGCACAAGAGCTCGTCGAGCAGAAGTATGCGCACTCGGATTGGATGAAGCGCGTGTGATCTCCGCGGCGCGCGGCCGCATACCTTACCTGATTCCGCCAATCGGGGCATAATCATGGAAACACTGCTCGGAGCGAGGCAGGCTTTGGGACTCGAATCGCGACTTGTAGAGCGCTTCCGAAAAGAATATGGACACGACCCCTCGCGCATCACTCGTGCGCCCGGCCGCGTTAACCTCCTCGGCGAGCACGTCGATTACAACGGCGGATTCGTCCTCCCCGCTGCCATCGACCGCGCTACGTATGTCGCCTTTTCCCCCACAGACGGTGATACCAGCTCCCTGCTAGCCCTGGATTTTGATCAGCGGGCCTCCTTCTCTCTGCCCGGCCTGAAAACGAAGACCCACCCCGACGGCTCTCCGCTGGGCGGCTGGGCTGCCTACCCGGCCGGTGTGGCGTGGTCGCTCTCCGAGAACGGGCAGTCCGTGCAGGCGATCCGGGCTGCCTTTGCATCCGATGTCCCCCGGGGGGCCGGCCTCAGCTCCTCCGCCTCTGTAGAGCTGGCATTCGCCGTAGCATGGATGTCCGCCGGCGGCTGGAGCCTCCCTCGGACCGAACTGGCCGTGCTCTGCCAGCGTGCCGAGAACAAGTATGTCGGCGTGAATTGCGGCATCATGGATCAGTTTGCCGCTGCCTGCGGTGAGAAGGATCGGCTCATCCTGCTTGACTGCCGCTCCCTCGAGTATCGACTGCTGCCTCTGCCGGTGGGGGTTGACATCATCATCGCGGATACGACCGTGCGGCACTCGCATACCACCAGCGCCTACAACGACCGCCGCGCAGCCTGCGAGCAAGCGGTCCATCTCCTTCAGCAGGACCTGCCCGCCATCACCTCGCTGCGCGATGTGGACGTCGAGCAGTTCAACGGCCTTGCCGGCAAGCTTCCCCCGCAGATCGAGAAACGCGCCCGCCACGTGGTCGAGGAGATCGACCGGACGCTCCGTGCCGTGGCCATGCTCGAGGCCGGCGACCTCCAGGGCTTCGGCCGCGCCATGAACGAATGCCACGCCAGCCTCCGCGACCTTTACGAAGTATCCTGCCCCGAGGCTGACGCGATGGCGCGCATCGCGCAGGGCCTGGATGGCTGCTACGGCGCCCGCATTACCGGCGGCGGCTTCGGCGGCTGCACCGTTAATCTCGTTGCCCGTGAGCATTCCGCGGCTTTCGTGAGGGAACTGGCTGCACGATACGAAGCCGAAACAAAGCTGCATCCCGATATTTACGTCTGCACGGCCTCGGCGGGGGCGGGGTTGTTGTAGGCGCTCAGGCCTCCAGCGTAAAGCATCCATGCAATCATCCGCTCAATCCTTCTGGGCGGGAGTTCGTGCCGAGCTCCCGCTCTTGATCGGGGTGTTCCCGTTCGGCATGATCTACGGGGCGTTGGCGCTCAGCGCCGGGCTGCCGCCCGCGGCCGCCCAGTTCATGTCGTCTATAGTCTTCGCGGGCTCCTCGCAATTCGCGGCTGCCCAATTGGTCCAGGATGCCGCCCCGCCGTTGGTCATCGTGGCGACCATTGCTGCTGTGAACCTGAGGCATATGCTCTACAGCGCATCGCTGGCGCCCTATATCAAGCACCTTTCCATACGATGGAAGGCCCTGCTTGCCTACCTCCTCACCGACGAAGCGTATGCCGTTACCATCGTCCACTACCAGGAGCAGGGCATCACTGCCAGCGGGCACTGGTTCTACCTCGGCGCAGGCTTGGCTCTGTGGACGACCTGGCAGACCAGCAGCGCGGTGGGCATCTTCCTTGGCGCTGCCCTGCCCGCCTCATGGCCTCTGGATTTCGCCCTGCCTCTGACCTTCATCGCGCTGGTCGTTCCTGCGCTGAAAGACAGGCCTGCTGCCGGTGCGGCGCTCTCTGCCGGCGTTGCATCCTTGTTCGCCTACGCTCTGCCGTTCAAGCTCGGGTTCCTCGTGGCTGGCTTGATCGGCATCCTCGTTGGCCTGTATCTGGAGGGGCGTCGGTGAGCATCTGGTGGGTCATGCTGGTCGGAGGCCTCCTGACCTTCGGCATTCGCTTTTCGTTTATCTTCTTGCTGGGTCGTATGGACCTGCCCGAGACGGCGCGGCGCGCTCTCCGCTTCGTGCCTCCGGCCATCCTCTCAGCGCTGGTCCTGCCCGAACTGCTCATGCCTGCCGGGCACGTCGATTTCAGCCTCTACAATCCCCGTTGGCTCGCCGGTCTGCTGGCCGGGCTGGTTGCATGGCGCACGAAGAGCGCCCCTTTGACCTTCCTCGCCGGTGCGGTAACCCTCGTGCTCTTGCTGACTCTTTTCCCGGCTGCTCCCTGATGCGCTCGCCGGACCCGGAATCAAAAGGACACGGATGCGAAGCATATCCGTGTCCTTATTGTTTGCATGTATAGAGGCTGTATCCTAATGCCCATCCCCGTTGTGGACATGCCCGTGAGAGACTTCCTCACCGGTGGCGGGGCGCAGGCCTGCGATCTTCACATCGAAGTGCAGCTCCTTCCCGGCGAGCGGGTGGTTCATGTCCAGCCGGACGTTCTCTTCCGATACATCGTCGATGCGGGCGTAGGCCGGGTTGCCGGCCTGGTCGCGCAGCTCGA
The DNA here is from genome assembly GCA_035498395.1 of Anaerolineales bacterium. Taxonomy (GTDB): domain Bacteria; phylum Chloroflexota; class Anaerolineae; order Anaerolineales; family Villigracilaceae; genus Fen-1038. The sequence continues at coordinate 1,792 of DATKAF010000356.1, read as the reverse complement.
GCTCCGTGCCCTGTTCCAGCGGGACGTCCTTCGGGAAGGCCTCGCGCGGCACGTCCATGAAGGCCGTCTCATCCGTTTCGCCGTATCCGTCTTTGGGCGCGACGACCACGCTCTTCGTGTCGCCGATCTTCATGTTATACAGCTCGTGCTCGAGGCCTGGCACGATATGCCCCATGCCCTGGATGAACTCCAGCGGCTCGCCGCCTTCGGACGTGTCGACCATCTCACCGTCTACGTGTAACGTGTAGTGCATGGAGACGACATTTCCATCGTCTACCTTTAATGCATCAGGCATTTTCGACTCCAGTTCTGGGGCGCAACCCTGCGCCGGAAGCCGCTATTCTACCACGCCGCTACGCGCCTGCTACGGGAAGACCAGCAGCGCCTGGTTGCCGCCGATCTCCCTGGCCCGTACGCGAGCTGCTCGCGCCTGGTCGATCAACGGCCCCACTTCCGCGGAAGCGTTGATCTGCAGGATGGCTGCGATCCCGGCGCTCATTCCCACCGTCAGGGCCTGCCCTTCGTACACGATATCAGACGAGAGAACGCCCTTGATGATACGCATGGCGATCTTCTCGGCGTCCTCGCCGATCACCCCCGGCAGCGCCTCCATAATCTCGTCTCCCGCCCACCTGCCGATCAGGTCGTACGGGCGGCTGCGCTCGCGGATGGTCTGCGCCACAGCCTTGAGCGCCTGGTCGCCCGCCGCGAAGCCGTAGGTCGCGTTCAGATCCGAGTAACCATCGACATCCATGGAGATCACGCTGAACGGCGCGGAGGCCCGGCGGGCGCGTTCCAGCTCGCCCCGTGCGGTCTGCAGGAAGGCGGGCCGGTTCATCAGCCCGGTCAGCGGATCGAAAAGGGCCATCCGGTCGATCTGCTGGCGCGCCTCGTGGAGGCTGTCGCCCAGCGCTAGCATGCGCTGCGCCAGCGCTACGCGGCTCTTCAACTCGGCCAGCGTGAACGGCTTTCGCATGGCGTCGTCGGAATCCAGGAGCGTCTCGATCGTGGAGGTGATGCTGAGGACGTGGACGTGCGGCCGGTCTCCGGCCCTGAGCCGGGCCATGAGCGCGGACCGCGGCTCGGCTCCGATGTCCTCATCCAGGATGACAAGCCTGGGGCTCTCCGCCTCCAGAATGGTCAGGGCCTGTCCCACGTCTGGGGCCGAGAAGACCACGTGCTTGTCTTGTTCCAGGGCGCCTTGGAGCAGTGCCCGTTGCTTCAGGTTGCTGGCCAGCAAAAGGACTTTCATGAGTCCTCCCGGGTCAATTATACATTCTGTTGACAAACGTCCCCTCCCATAGTACCATATCGGGCGCTCTGCTAAGCCGAGGTAGCTCAGTGGTAGAGCAGGGGACTCATAAGCCCTTGGTCGCGAGTTCAAATCTCGCCCTCGGCACTCCCAACATCAGACAACCCGCCCAAGAGGCGGGTTTCTTGTTGTTCACTCCGCGTCACTCCTCACCTAACAGAACATTTGTGCTAGAATCGGCGCGCGTATGACACAACCGGCCTGTGCTTTGGAGTGTGCGCATGCAGCAGGACGATGATGCGGCGGCAAGAAGCACCAACGCGGATGACATCGAACGAAAAGACCAGCTCATAGACCGGCTGGAACGCGCGACGCGGGAGGCTTGTGAGCGCTTCGGCTGGCACCTGGATGTGCTGCACCAGACAGCCGACTTTTGCAAGGCAAAGGCCTGCGTCTACCAGGGGGAGCCGGGTTCTGAGCTGCTTGGCAGCGTATTGATATTCCTGGATCCCAGCGCGCCAGGAGAGCCGTGGAAGATCG
>DATKAF010000355.1:0-17400 GCA_035498395.1 Anaerolineales bacterium | reverse complement strand
CTGCACACGGGCGACCACAAGGACAAGAATATCGTGGCAGGCGACCCGAACAGCTACCTGCTGCAAGTCATCCAGGGGACGCCCATTCCAGACCCGAAGGACCCCACCAAGGACCTCATCCGGGCCATGCCGCCTAACGGCCACTTGCAGGCGAGCATCATCGACGCCTTCCAGCGCTGGGTGATGGCTGGCATGCCTCAAACGGCTGGCGATGCAGCGCAGCTCAAGGTCGAGACGACCGGCACACCCGGGTCCCCGCCTGCCGGGACGCCCGCTCCCGCGCTCACACCCACGCCGTAGAAGGTCCCTCCTTCATGCTCCTTGAAACTCAAGCAAACATCGCCCCTGGCAAGTCGAGGGGCGATGTTTGCTTTGTGGATCGGATGCGATGCCCGTATCGCAAATTGTGTCAAAATAGGATTACATTGACAGGTTTACATATTGCTGTAATCATTCATTAATCTGTCAAGGCTAGAATAGGCGCTTGCCCAACAAAATAAGAGGAGAGAACTAGATGAAGAGAACGGTCTTGGTTTCTATCGCTGTCGCAGGCCTGCTGCTCATGGCTGCCTGCGGGACAGGCGCCTCGACGAAGCCGCCTGCAACTCAGGCCGCGCCAACGGCTTCTGGGTCGGGCACGCAGGCAGGATCGTCGAGCAGCGGGGACACAGAAGTGGATGTCAACCTCGCGGATAACACGATCCAGTCATCGCTGACGACGTTCAAGGTGGGCGTGCCGTACCGCTTCGTCATCATCAATAATGGCAATCACCTGCACAACTTCAATATCAATACGCCCGTCGATAAGGCGGGAAGCGAGGATGCGGCGCTGAACACCGCGCTTCTAACCGTGGCACAGGACAAACTTCCGATCGGCGGGGGAACTACAGTGACCTATACGTTCCCCGCCTCGGCTGTCGGACAGGACCTGGAATTCTCCTGCCTGATCCGGCGCCATTATGAGGATGGCATGCGGCTGGCAATCACGGTGACGAACTGAGCCTGGACCGAGAATCGAGAGTCGACGATTCACGACTCCACGAACTCACTCCTTAACAAGGCGCATGGCTTTGGCTGTGGCGAAGAAGGGACAGGCATTAGGCCTGTCCCTTCGTACTACTCACTATTCCCGATTCTCGGCTCTTTACATGTGCTTGATGATCGCGTCGCCGAACTCAGAGCACTTGACCTCTGTGGCGTTCTCCATCAGCCGGGCGAAATCATATGTTACCGTGCGGGCGTTGATGGCGCCTTCCATGCCTTTGACGATCAGGTCGGCGGCTTCGGTCCAACCCATGTAGCGGAACATCATCTCGCCGGAGAGGATGACCGAGCCGGGGTTGACCTTGTCGAGATCGGCATATTTGGGGGCGGTGCCGTGGGTGGCCTCAAATATGGCGTGCCCGGTCTCGTAGTTGATGTTCGCTCCAGGCGCGATGCCGATGCCGCCCACTTGCGCGGCCAGCGCATCGGAGAGGTAATCGCCGTTGAGGTTCATGGTGGCGATGCAGTCGTAGTCCTTCGGGCGGATCAGGACGAATTGCAGCGTCACGTCCGCGATCGAGTCCTTGACGAGCAGCTTCTTCTTCCACTTGCCTTCCCCGTGGGTGGGCCAGAGTTTCAGCGCCTCTTCCACTTCTCTCTTGATGTCATTCTGCTGTACCGGGGACATCATCTCGAAGCCCGGGTCGATCATGCGGGCATTCTCCTCCACGCTCAGGTCTGGGTTCTTTTCCCGGTTGCCGAGGATCCAGGTCTCGCGCTCGGCGACGATGTCGTTGCGGAATTCCCGCTTGGCGAGGGCATAACCCCAATCCTTGAAGGCGCCCTCGGTGTACTTCATGATATTGCCCTTGTGCACCAGGTTCACGCTCTTGCGCTGGTTGGCGAGCGCCCAGCGGATGGCCGCGCGCACCAAGCGCTCCGATCCTTCACAGGAGACCGGCTTCATGCCGATGCCGGCCGTATCCGGGAAGCGCATCTTGGCGTATTCCTGCGGGAAGCCGGCCTTCAGCAGATCCTTGAACTTCTGGTTTTCCGGAGTGCCGTACTGGAATTCCATGCCTGCATAGATGTCCTCGGTGTTCTCGCGGAAGATCACCATGTCGACATATTCCGGATGCTTGACCGGAGAGGGAACGCCATTGTAGTAACGCACCGGCCGCTGGCAGACATACAGGTCTAAAAGCTTGCGCAGGGCCACGTTCAGCGAGCTGATGCCGCCGCCAATGGGGGTTGTGAGCGGCCCCTTGATGCCGACGCGGAACTCCTTGAAGGCCTGCGTGGTCTCATCGGGCAGCCAGCTATGGAACAACTTGAAGGATTTCTCGCCCGCGTAGACTTCCATCCAGTGTATCTTGCGCTGGCCTTTGTAGGCTTTCTGCACAGCGGCGTCGAACACGCGCACCGAAGCGCGCCAGATATCACGCCCCGTGCCGTCGCCTTCGACGAATGGGAGGATGGGATTGTCCGGGACCTGCAGTTTTCCGGCCTCGCTGGTGATCGCCTTTCCGCCGGCGGGGACCTTGGAATTCGTGTATGCCATGCAGCTCTCCTTCAAATCTTTCAGTAAGTGGGCGGATTATATCATCCGTACATTTGGGCTTTGTAGTGACGATTGTCTGCTGTTCCTCGCACCTTTGTCTGATTAGGATTTCCCTTGACATAATCGCCCAACTGCATAGAATTAGCCCCGATATGTTGACAGGCATCCGAAATAAGGTCCACGTTCGCCCGCACCGGTCCGGGATGCCAGCTTTTTTACACAAGGAACCCGAGAGTCGCTTTTAGCGGCTCTCTTTTTTTGCCCATGATTAAACTACCCGGCCTGATCGATCCTCACGTTCACCTGCGCGAGCCCGGCGGCACGCACAAGGAAGACTATGATTCCGGCACGTGCGCGGCGCTGGCCGGCGGCTTCACGATGGTGCTGGCAATGCCCAATACCAGGCCGCCGATCTTCGATGCGGAAACCCTCGACCTGGCGCTCGGAGCGGCAAAGCAGAAGGCGCGCTGCGATTACGCTCAATACATCGGCGCGGGGCCGGATAACGCGCAGGAGGCCGCGGCGCTGGCTGACAGGGCCGCCGCGCTGAAGATGTATTTGGATATGACGTTCGGGCAACTGCGCCTGAACGATATGACGCTCTGGCAGCCGCACTTCGAGAAGTATCCGAAACAGTATCCCATCGTCGCGCACTCCGAGAGCCGCAGCATGGCCGCCGCTATTCTATTCGCGGCCATCTTCGATCGCCCGGTGCACATCGCGCATATCTCGCTGCGCGAGGAAGTGCTCCTGATCAAGGCCGCCAAGGAACGCGGCATCCAGGTGACGTGCGAGGTATGCCCGCATCACATGTTCCTCACCTCGCAGGTCTCGGACGAGGAAAGAAGCAAAAGGAGCGAGGGCAGGTTCGAAGTGCGCCCTCGCCTCGCAACCCGTCAGGACGTGGACGCGCTGTGGGACAACCTGGATGTCATCGATTGCTTCGCCACCGATCATGCGCCTCACACCGCCGAAGAGAAAGACTCAGAAAACCCGCCTCCCGGCTTCCCCGGCCTGGAGACCGCCCTGCCATTGTGGCTTACAGCCGTTGACAGTGGACGGTTGACGGTTGAGAGCCTGATCGAGAAGATGTACACGAACCCGAAGCGGATATTTCGGCTTCCCGAGCAGCCCGAGACATGGGTCGAGGTAGACGAAAAAGAGGAGTATGAGATCCGCGCGGCAGAGCAGCTCACGCGCTGCGGCTGGACGCCCTTCGAGGGCTGGATGGTCAAGGGGCGCGTCCGCCGGGTCGTCTTGCGCGGGCATGAAGCGTACCGCGATGGGAAGGTGACCGTGCCTCCGGGATACGGAAGAAATGTCAGACCTGCCGCCGGTCAGAGAACCTGACGGCAGGCGCTGCGAGCCGAATGCAGCTACCGGATAAACAATTGACTACAATAACCATGAGACCAGGAGACTAACACATGCCAACCCCAGCCAACAGCCCCCACCTTCCGTTCGGCGACGACAAGAACGCGCCGTGGTACGGCAAGGACATCATCTCCGTCAAGCAGTTCAACCGCGAGAACCTGGAATACATCTTCGCGGTGGCGCACGAGATGCGCACCATGGTCGAGCGGGTGGGAACCTTCGACCTGCTGAAAGGGAAGATCCTGGCCAACCTGTTTTATGAGCCGTCGACCCGCACATCCTCCTCGTTCACCGCTGCGATGGAGCGGTTGGGCGGGTCGGTCATCCCGATCAACGAGGTGAAATACTCGTCGGTGTCCAAAGGCGAAAGCCTGCCCGATACCGTCCGGACGCTGGAGTGCTACGCCGATGTGATCGTGCTGCGCCATCCCGAGACCGGCTCGGCGGCCATCGCAGCCAGGGCGGCACACAAGCCGGTCATCAACGCGGGCGACGGCGTGGGCGAGCATCCTACACAGGCCCTGCTGGACGCCTTCACCATCCGGGAGGAATTGGGGCACCTCGATGGACTGACTGTGACCATGCTGGGAGATCTGAAATACGGGCGCACGGTGCACTCCCTTTCACGGCTGCTCTCGTTGTATGCGACCAGGCTCAATTACGTTTCGCCGGATATCTTGAAAATGCCGGCGGAAGTGATTGACGAGCTCCGGGCCAAGCAGATGGAACAGACTGAGTACGGCGAGCTGTCGCCCGTGCTGCCGCAGACCGACGTGCTCTACGTGACGCGCGTGCAGAAGGAGCGCTTTGAAGACCCGGCAGCGTACGAGAAGGTCAAGGGCGCGTACGTCATCGACGCGGCTACAATGAAGGCGGCAAAAGAGCGGATGATCGTCATGCACCCGCTGCCGCGCGTGACCGAGATCAGCATGGATTTCGACGAAGACCCGCGCGCCGCCTACTTCCGCCAGATGGAATATGGCCTGTACGTAAGAATGGCGCTGCTGGCGATGGTGTTGGGCAAGGCATAAAGACGTGAATCGATAATCGTGATTCGTGAGACGTAACCATTTCAGGATTCACGTTTCACGATTCTCGAATCTCGGCTCTTGACCCCATGGAAACCTTCTTCTCCTTCCTCGAACGGCGCGTCGATGACTGCTCGTCCCTGCTGTGCGTGGGCCTCGATCCGCACGGCCCCGACCTACCCGAGCCAACCGCAGCCGCGGCGCGTGATTTTTGCCTGCGCATCGTGAAGGCGGCCGCGCCGTATGCCGCGGCCTTTAAGCCCAACGCGGCGTTCTTCGAGGCCTTCGGCCCCGATGGCTGGGCGGCGCTGAAGCAGGTCATCGACGCCATCGGTGAGGAGTCGCAGCGCGCCGGCTCTCACATCCCGGTCATCCTGGACGCGAAGCGCGGCGATATCGCATCGACCGCCGAAGCCTATGCAAGCTCGGCGTTCGAGAAGCTGGGAGCCGATGGTATCACCCTCAGTCCATACCTGGGCAGGGATTCGATCGAGCCGTTCATCCGGAAGCCGGAGAAGGGCGTCTTCCTGCTGTGCAAGACGTCCAATCCGGGCTCCGGCGATCTGCAGGACCTGATCATTACAGGAGGTGCCGGCCCCGCCATGCCGCTGCATCTAAAGGTCGCAAGGCTGGCGCAGGAATGGAACACGCTCCACAATATCGGCCTCGTGGTAGGCGCCACATACCCCGAGGTGCTGGAGCGGGTCCGGGAGGCCGCGCCGGATCTTTGGTTCCTTGTTCCCGGGGTCGGTGCACAGGGCGGCGACCTGGAAGCGGCACTCGAGGCAGGTCTGCGCCCGGATGGCAAGGGCGTTCTGATAAACATCTCGAGGGCGATCTCTCGCAGCGAGGACCCGGGCAAGGCGGCCGCGGAGCTGCGGGATGAGATGTTGAGGATTCGTGAATCGAGAATCGAGAATCGTTCAAGACCCCGGTCAGCGACCCGCCCTGGATCACAGATCACACCTCTCAATTCTCAGATCTCATCCCTTGCGGATGCCCTGCTTGACGCCGGCTGCGTCAAGTTCGGCAATTTCACGCTGAAGTCCGGACTTCAATCGCCGATCTACATTGATCTGCGGCAGATCATCTCATACCCTGAGCTGCTGCAACAGATTGGGGCCGCGTATTTGCCGCTCCTCAAGGAACTGAAGTTTGACCGCATCGCCGGATTGCCGTACGCCGCCATCCCGATCGCCACAGCGGTCTCACTGCAGGGCGGCTACCCGATGATCTACCCTCGCAAGGAAGCCAAGGCCTATGGCACGAAGGCGGAGATTGAAGGCGAATATCGGTCCGGCGAGACCGTGGTGGTGGTGGACGACCTTGCGACGACGGGCGGCAGCAAGTTCGAGGCCATCGAAAAGCTGGCAGGCGCGGGTCTGAAGGTCCAGGATGTGGTCGTGCTGATCGACCGGCAGTCCGGCGCGCGGGAAGCGCTGGCTGCATCCGGATACAAGCTGCACTCCGTGCTCACGATCACCGAGATGCTGGACTACTGGGAGAAAATGGGGGCGGTGGAAAAGGATAAAATCAAGGAGACAAGACAGTTCCTGCAGCAGGCGAGTTGAGCATTCGAGTCGCGCCACGCTCCAGCACCGTATTGCGTTGGATCCCCCAGAGGCCACATGGATATCAAAGAGTATCTCAAGCAGGCGTACGACTACACCTATTGGGCGAACGCACGCTATTTCGCCGTGGCGGAAGGTTTGACGGACGAGCAGCTCCATCAAACGCAGGGGCACAGCTGGGGAGATGTGCACGCCACCCTTGTACATATGATGAGCAGCGAATGGGTCTGGATGCAGCGCTGGCACGGCGGATCTCCCCAGGGCCATCTCGATAAGGCCGCCTACCCCACGCTGGCGGTCCTCAAGAAGCGCTGGAACGACATCCAAGCTGAGATGCGGGCCTTCCTGGAGCAGCAGACCGGGCAGAGCCTGCAATCCGAGATAGGGTACACCAACTTCCGCGGCGAGGCATTCCGCGTGCCGTTGTGGCAGATGCTGGCCCACATTGTGAACCACGAGACGCACCATCGCGGAGACCTGGCGGGCATGTATGCTCTCATGGGAGTGGACCATCCAGAGGATGAGATGATCCAGTACTTCTTGAATGCCAGCGGGCAGAAGCGCTTCTAGCTGTCTCCGATGTATCCGTCCCTCCGAAGATACCTCTTCCGGCTTGATCCCGAGCGAGCGCACGGGCTGACGCTGTGGGCGCTGCAAATGGCAGGCAGTTTTCCTCCCGCCCGGTGGATCCTGGAGTCGGCTTTCGCGACGCCACCCAAACCGGTGCATGCGTTCGGGCTCGAATTCCCGAACCCGGTCGGGCTGGCAGCAGGGTATGACAAGGACGCGCTGGCGGTACGCGGCCTGGCTGCGCTCGGATTCGGGCATCTCGAGATTGGGACCGTTACCCCGCTCCCTCAGCCGGGCAACCCCAGGCCGCGCATGTTCAGGCTGGTCGAGGACCAGGCGATCATCAACCGGCTCGGCTTTCCCAGCCGGGGCTCGGAATACGTCCAGATGCGCCTTCACCCGCGCCTGCGAGGCGATTGGGTCCAGCGCGTATTCGGCTTTTCGGCGCGCAGCAAGAAGTGGCACAACCAGCCGCCTCCGAGGTTGAGCGGAAGCGCGGTGCTCGGCGTGAACATCGGGAAGAACAAGTCCACCTCGAACGAGCAGGCTGTGCTGGACTATCTGGAGCTGGTGCAGAACTTCGCCCCCTATGCGGACTATCTGACCATAAACGTGAGCTCTCCGAACACCGAAGGGCTCCGGGATCTGCAAGCGCAGAAGGCGCTTGAAGCACTGCTGAGCCAGCTCCACGCCCAGCGTCTGCTTGAGCAGCCGAAGTTACAGCGACGCCTGCCTTTGCTCGTCAAGCTCGCGCCGGATCTCTCGGAGGCGCAACTGGCCGAGGCAGTGGATGTGATCGTCAGCACCCGGATGGACGGGATCATCGTTACGAACACCACCGTGGGGCGGGAAGGGCTGAGATCGGGCTACCGGGCAGAAACCGGCGGCCTGAGCGGAAAGCCCCTTGGGCCTCGCAGCGAGGCGGTCCTGGAGGATGTCATTCGCCGGGTGAACGGGGCGGTGCCGGTCGTGAGCGCGGGCGGGATCATGAGCCCGGAGGATGCGAAGCGCAGGCTGGCGAAGGGGGCAAACCTAGTGCAGGTATACAGCGGCCTGGTGTACTGCGGGCCCGGTCTGGTGAAGGCTATTGTAAGAGTTCTGTAAGCAACGGGGGCGCCGAACCATCCGTATGGTATGATGTCGCGGCCACAATATAAGGTTACCATGGACGAAAAAATCACCATCATTGAAGGGCCACCGCCGGTTTTCGAGCACGTCAGCGACGGCTGGGCGATCGGCCTGAACGAAAGTCCGCATGTTCTCGTGCCGGCTCTGACCCGCCTGCGCACCTTTAATGGAAATGCGCTGGTCGAGCGGTGCCACCGGGCATGGAACAAGCAGGACAGTATCCAGCTCCACTACCGTAACGACATGGGCATGGAGCAAACTGCGCCGATCCTGGCTGCCCGTAACGTCGAGACGCCGGAGGGCAATGTGCTCCTCCTGTGGGTCTACCTGGATGAGGAACACGTCGAGTACGAATTTGACGAGGGGGATGATGACAGCAGCGACGATGATCCGAACGAGACATAGCCATAAACTTTGCAAGTAGCACAACAGCCGGGCTTCAAGCCCGGCTGGTTGTTTAACAGCTGTCGTTCGCTGCCTGGCCCCTGCCCTGTGCGGTTTGGTAGAATAAGACGCGCCTTGCCATCGGGCTGCCCATCGGCGGCCCCAAGCCCGAAGAGCGGACCCTCACATGCCATACGAACCGGTCATCGGCCTCGAAGTCCATGCCGAACTACGAACACAATCCAAAATGTTCTGCGCGTGCCAGGTGGTGGATAACACGGTGGCGCCGCCAAACACCGCGGTCTGCCCCGTCTGCTCCGGCATGCCCGGCACCCTGCCGGTGGTAAATCAGAAAGCGGTGGAGTTCGCCATCCGTGTGGCGCTGGCTCTGCATTGCGACGTACAGCGCACCAGCATCTTTGCCCGCAAGAACTATTTCTACCCCGACCTGCCGAAAGGCTACCAGATCTCCCAGTACGAGAGCCCGCTTGCGGTCAACGGCAGGCTGGCGATCCGAACGCCACAGGGCGAGAAGGTTATTCGCGTCCGGAGGGTTCACCTCGAGGAAGATACCGGCAAGCTCACCCATGTCGAGCGCGACGGGAGATCCTATTCGCTCGTCGATCTGAACCGGGCCGGCGTGCCCCTGCTGGAGATCGTCTCGGAGCCGGATATGCATTCCGCCGAGGAAGCGCGCCTGTATGGCGAGGGGCTTCGTGACATCCTCCGGTATCTGGAGGTGAACAGCGGTGATATGGAAAAAGGGGTGATCCGTTTCGAGGCCAATGTCTCGGTGCGGGCGCAGGGTCAGCAGGCATTGGGCATCCGGACGGAAGTCAAGAACCTCAACTCGTTCCGGGCCCTGGAACGGTCTATCGTGTATGAGGTCGAGCGCCAGTCACGCATCCTGGAGGCGGGCGGCAAGGTTGAGCAGGAGACGCTCGGATGGTCGGAAGCCCGCGGCCAGACCTATTCTCAGCGCAGTAAGGAAGACGCGCATGACTACCGCTACTTCCCGGAGCCGGACCTTCCGCCGCTGGTGGTGGAGCAGGAATGGATAGACGACATCGAAAAGGGCCTGCCGGAGCTTCCGGACGAGAAGTACCATCGCTTCCTCGATGAGTATGGGCTGACTCCGTACGATGCAGGGCGGCTTACCGAGGAGAAGGCGGTCGCAGATTACTTTGAGCAGGCGGCCAGAACGGGTGCACCGGACGTCAAGCCGAAGGCGATCGCCAACTGGATGCTGGGCGACCTGTTTTCGTTGATGAACGATGCCAGCAGCCTGCGATCCTCTCCGCTCACGCTCTCCGATATCAAGGTCGGTCCCGAGGCACTTGCCGAGCTGGCGAACATCGTTGTTCGGGGACAGATCAGCCCTGGCAGCGGAAGGCAGGTCCTGACAGAGATGTTTGCGACCGGTAAACGCCCGGCGGAGATCGTAGCCGCCCGCGGCCTGGCGCAGGTCTCAGATGAGTCACTGATCGCCAGGTTGGTGAGCCAGGCCTTGGAGGAGAACCCGAAGGAAGTCGCCAGTTTCAGGGCGGGGAAGGCCGGCGTGTCTAATTTCTTGTTTGGACAAGTTATGAAGAAAGCAGCGGGGAAGGCCAATCCGCAGGTGGTACGCGCCGAGTTGGAGCGACAATTATCCCAATAGCACGCTGTGTTTGTGATTATTTTCATATTGACGGAGGTTGCAAACTCTGTTAACGTTAACAGGCAGTTTTCCGCAGGGACTTTATCGATATGAATTGTCTTTGCTCCATAGTGTAGTCCGTCGATAAGCGGGCACCCTCGTCCGGGGTGCCTGCTTATATTTTGCAAGACTGAACCCAGGAGAAAATCATGGCTGAACAACTCAATGCATTTGCAATGGCTCAGAAGCAGTTCGATCATGTAGCCAAATTGCTGAACCTTACGCCCTCGGTGGCTGATGTCCTGCGCTGGCCGATGAGGGAATACGCATTCCGACTGCCCGTCCGAATGGATGACGGCTCCATGCGCGTCTTCCAGGGCTTCCGCGTGCAGCATAACGATGCCCGCGGCCCGAACAAGGGCGGCATTCGCTTCGCAGCGAACGAAACGCTTGATACCGTCCGCGCTCTCGCTACCTGGATGACTTGGAAATGCGCTGTGGCAGATATCCCGCTCGGCGGCGGCAAGGGCGGCATCATTGTGGATCCTTCGACGCTCTCCGTGCATGAGAAGGAGCGCCTGTGCCGCGCCTGGGTCAACGTGATGTGGAAGAACATCGGCCCGCGCAACGACGTGCCCGCTCCGGATGTCGGCACGACGCCACAGATGATGGGCTGGATGATGGACGAATACTCCCGCCTGGTCGGGCAGTACACCCCGGGCGTGTTCACCGGCAAGCCCCTGGGCGGCGGCGGCTCCGAGGGTCGCACCGAAGCGACCGGCTACGGCCTGATCTACACCGTCCGCGAGGCCATGAAGCACCTGGGAATTGATTCGAAGAAGGCCGTGGCAACGATCGAAGGCTTCGGCAACGTCGCGCAATATGCGGCCATCGGCTTCATCGAGATGTTGGGCGGCAAGGTGGCGGCCGTATCGTGCTGGGACCGCAACGACAAGCGCTCCTACACCTACAGCTGCGACGGCGGCGTCGATCCCCGCTTCCTGCTGACCATCGTGGATGAGTACGGCACCGTCGACCGCAAGGCCGCCGAGAAGGCTGGTTACAAGGCCGAGGACGGCGACGCCTGGATCACCAAGGAAGCCGATGTGCTGATCCCTGCGGCCATCGAAGGCCATGTGAACGGCGATTCGGTCAAGAAGATTTCCAAGCGCGTGAAGATCGTGGCGGAAGGCGCCAACGGCGGCGTGACCCCCGAAGCGGATGAGTATCTGATCGGCAACAAGATCTTCGATATCCCCGACTTCCTGTGCAACGCCGGCGGCGTGACCTGCTCGTACTTCGAATCCGTCCAGAACGACGCCAACTACTACTGGACCAAGGACGAAGTGCTGGGCCGCCTCGATACCAAGATGACCCAGGCCTTCAAGGACGTGCTCGATATGTCCGTGGACCACAAGGTCTATATGCGCGACGCGGCCTACATGGTCGCTATCGCCCGCGTCGTCAAGGCCATGGAGCTGCGCGGCTGGGCGTAAGCCGGTTGCCAGTACACAGTTTTCAGTAGTCAGTGAGCAAAAACCTCCGGGTTCACACGAGCCCGGAGGTTCTTTTTATCGGTTCACGGATTGGACGGATTCAAATGGAATTCTCTATTTCACCACAGATAAATGGGATTTGGGGATGAACAACAGCGTCGTTGTTTATACACTTCCGAAGTTCATCTGCGTTCATCTGTGGTGAATTAGATATATCCGTGTGCTGATCGTTCCTCTATAGTTGGCAGAACCTCTCGATGCGCCTGCCGATGACCGCCAGGCTGTCTTCCCAGAACTTCCGTTTGCGGATGTCCATGCCGAATCGTTTAGCCAGATTCGCGGCCGACGCCTCACCCGTGGAGGCGAGCAGGCTCTTGTAGTCTGGGATGAAGGCCGCGCCGCGCTGCTGGTAGATGGCATACAGGCCGGTGGCAAACAGGAGGCCGAAGGCATACGGGAAGTTATAGAACGACAAGCCGGGCGAGTAGTAGTGAGGTTTCCAGGTCCACATGAATTTCTGGAGGTAACGTTCATCGAGACCGTCGCCGTAGGTCGCCTTCTGCGCGCGCTCCATGATCTCGTTCAGCTCGGCGCCGGAGAGCTCCGCGCCGGCCCTCCGCTCGAAAACTTCCTTCTCGAACAGGTAGCGCGAATAGATGTCGACGACCACTTGCCCCGCACCCTGGATCTGCGCCTCGAGCACGGCCAACTCCTCCTGCGCATCGTGGGCGCCGGCCAGGACGGCCTCTGTAACGATCGTCTCGCACATGGTCGAAGCCGTCTCTGCCAGCGTCATCGGAGTGATCTTTTGCAGCGGCGTTTTGCCCGCCTCATAGGCGCAGTAATTGTGGAACCCGTGGCCCAACTCGTGGGCAATGGTGCTGACTCCGTCGAACGAGCCGTCGAAGTTGCACAGCACGCGGCTCTCCTTCACGCCTTCGACGCGCATGCAGAAGGCGCCGCCGCGCTTGCCCTCGCGCTGCTCGGCGTCGATCCAGCCATGCTCGAAGGCCCGCCTCGCAAACGATTGCAGGTCAGGCGAGAATTTGCCGAAGTTGTCGAGGATGAAATCGCGGGCGTCCTCGAAGCTGTATACCTTGTCGGCCCTGCCCAGCGGGGCAAAGACGTCCCACCAGGCGAGCTTTTCCTTGCCAATCTTGCTGGCCTTGGACCGGAAGTAGTTGCGGAAAATGGGGAACGACGCTTCCATGGCTCCGAGCATGGCGTCAAGCGTCTTTCGGTCGATGCGCGCATCGTCAAGGGCGGCGTGAAGCGCATCCTTCCGGCCGCGGCGCTTGTCCAGCGTGTTGACCTCACCCTTGACACCGTTCAAGCAGGCCGCCAGCGTTTCCTTGGCCGAATCCCAAACGATGTTCTCGGCATCGTAGGCGCGGCGGCGCGTTTTCTCGTCGGGGTGAGAGCGCAGATTAATCAGAGCAGGCATCGGCAGCTTCTGCATGCTCCCATCCAGCTCAAAATCGACGGATAGCTGCGATGTGACGGTGCCCTGGAGCTTCTGAAAGGCATTACCTCCGCTGAGACTCATCTCGGCGGCGAGAGCTTCCATTTCGTCGCTCATCTGGTAGCGGCTTTGCTCAGCCGCCTCGCGCAGCATAAAAGCGTGCGCCGCCGCGATTTCATCGGCGGCTGTGATCTTCTCAAGCCTTGGCCCCAGGCGCCCCAGCCAGCTGCGGAAGCGCACCATGAGCTTGTCCATGGGGAGGCTGGCCTGCTCAAGCTCGGACAGGGCACGCATGGCTGCCTGGTCACGCGAGTCGGTCGAGACGTAGGCGTGGATGAACGGCACAATGGTTCCGGAAAGGGTCAGGATGCGGTTGATGCGCCCGAGGGCATCGCCCACGAGCGGCGCCATATCCCTGACCGGCGTTCTGGCGCCGAGAGGACTGAGATTCCTTTCAAAGAACTTCTCCAGGCTCGCAACCTGTTTCTTGTAGCTCGAGACGGCCGCCTCATACTCTTTGGATGCAAGGGACGGGTAAACATTGCTCATATCCCAGCGGGGAGGGGTGGACATGGGGACTCCTTCTGATGAAAGTCGGTCCTTCGGGGGATGGTCGCTCGGGCGATCGCCCCGGATCGCGGATGGCAGGCTTAAAAGGCAGGCTTAGTATATCCCGAAGAGCTGGTTGGGGCGCCAACCCGGATTGCAAATATCGCAAGCTCCAACGTTGAGCTTGCGATATTGGATGTTCCCGCTGTCCAACAGTTCAGGCTACGGATTGTAGTAGATTGTCAGCTTCGGGCGATTGGATAGGGTGCCGTTGTTCCCGCTGGCGACCGCTATACTGTCGAAAGCAAGGTCGTTGTTGTCATCATTGGTGAAGCTGAGACGGAACTGGGTGGGTCCGGTCTTATTGATACCGGTACGGCCCGTACTGCTGAGCAGGCCGCTATACCAGCCGGCAACGAGGCTCGACGAGATGGTGCCGGCGGAAGAAACGCCTGGAGGGGCCTGGAAGTCTGAGCTCAGAAGAACGAGGCTTGTCCCGAAGTAAGGTTTGCGCAGATCCACGCGCAGCGCTCCGAGAGTCCCAAAGGGATCGCCCTGACCGGACATCCACCGTATCTGGATGCGGGCGGTAATCACCGAGGCGTTGTCGGCGAGGCTGCTGGTATCAAAGGAAAGGAAGCCGCGGAATTGCCGGTTCAGGTTATCGTCGCCCATCTGGATCGTGCCGGAACTGCTGTTCGCCGTGCCGCCAACGCTGCTGTTCTCACCGCTTTCGAGCACTTGTCCGTCATAAGCTGATTGCGACACATAGGTCACTACTTTCACCTCATACGCGCCCATATCGCAGGTACCGCCTTGGGGGCGGGCCACCCCGCGCTGGTCCTTTATTGCGCATGGTACGTTGACGCCGCCTGTGTCGAGGGCTGAACTGCCGGCGCCAAGCCAGCGGGTCTGCGTACTGCCGCCGTTGGAGGCCAGGATGCCCAGTGCCGGGGTGGTGGTGAGGACATGCGTGCAAGTTGCCTGGCCGTCTGCAAGACAATCGCTGACGCTTGCAACTGCCCCCTGGATGACGCTATCCTGGATTGTCAGTGTGGAAACAGCCACCGTATCATCGACGATCTCGACCGTACCATCGCCCCACAGGACGGTGTTGGAAATCTGGGCGGCGCTTCCCTTGTTGTACATGGCATCGCCGTTTCCCGGTGTGGCCACGGAGTTGCCGCTGAAGGTCACATTATTCAGCACCGGGCTGCTGGCATCGTTGTACATGGCGCCGCCGAGACCGGTGCCCGGATCTGTGCCCGTGGCCGTATTGCCGCTGAACGTCACGTTCACAAGCGACGGATTACTGACGTTGTTGTTGTACATGGCGCCGCCTTTACCGGCAGTGGTGTTCCCGGCAAAGGTGACGGAGTGAAGCGATGGGTTGCTGCCGTTGCTGTTGAACATGCCGCCGCCGCCTTGGCCGGATCCTTTGGCCTTATTGGCGGAAAAGGTCACGTTGGTCAGGCTGGGACGACTGCCTTCGTTCGACATTCCGCCGCCCTGGTTGGCGGAGTTGCCCGTGAAGGTAACGCTGTTGAGGATCGGGTTGCTCGGCCCGCTCGTGTTGTTATTGAACATTCCGCCGCCCTCGGCGCCGGCGGTGTTATTGGTGAAACGGACATTCGTCAGGCGCGGGCTGCTGTTATCGTTGTAAATGCCGCCGCCGCCGGTCGTGCCGCCATTGTTTGACGCGAAGGTCACATTATTGAGGATCGGGTTGCTGCTGAGGTTATACATCCCGCCGCCGGCTGTCGTGCCGGCCGTGTTCCACGTGAACGTTACGCCGGTCAGGCTCGGGTTGCTGTGGTCGTTGTACATGCCGGCCCCGCTGACGCTGGCGCGATTGTACAGGAAGACCAGATTGCGCAGGGTCGGGCTGCTGTTGACATTGTACATCCCGCCGCCGATCTGCTGATTCGGAAGGATGCCATGCGGGTTTCCGGCCCTGATCGTGAAGCCGTCCAGGACGGCTGTCTGGTTGGTGCCGCCGCCGAGAACGATGTGGTAGATGTTGTCGGTAACCTTACCCGCAACGCCGATATCGCCGCTCAACGTGGTGACATTGACGGTCGGTTTGCGCTGCGTGAGAATTTTCTCGTTACCCGCAAAGCCGCCGTAGATGCTGACACCGTTCTTGAGACGGAAACTTGAGCCGACCGCGGTGCCGGGCTTATAGGTTCCCTTGGCAACCCAGATCTGCTGACCGCTCTTGGCCTTGCCCAGCGCCGTCTGAAGGCTCGTATATGCGTTGGCCCAGGACGTGCCGTTGTTCTTGCCCTTGGCGGTAGCTCGTACGTAGATGACGGTCGCGGCAGAGGCGTGGCCGGCGGTGCCCAGCACAAGCATGCTGACCAGCGCAAGGCTGAGAACCAAGCGCGAAAAGATTCCGATCGATGAATGCTGCATTTGCAAACTCCTCAACGGTGAAGGCGCGCCTTTACCGTGAACTCCCGTGCGGCCGCCAACGAGCAAAAGAGCGACTAAGTGGTAGCCACAGGCGGGCAAAGAAAAGAATCAGGACTGTAAGCTAATTTTATGTCCTTTGATTCCACAGTCAATCGGCAAAAAAGTAAGGTGGGTTGGCGGTCGTGTCCGTCTGTCCGCTGATTGGCCAGGGCGCGCAAGGCGGTTGGCTGACCGGCCAACTCTTCCGCCGAACCAGACGGAACAATTCCCGGGCAAAGGACTTCAAACGGGTGGCAGCCGCCAAAATGGAGCGCTCCGAGCCCTATTTCTGCAAGAAATCGGAAAGACAGGGCATATTTGGCCCGTCTAACCAGTGTCACGGTTGTGCAGAATCCGTTAATCCGCTAAAGTGGACCTGCGTCGAAGCGAGCAAAGCAGTTGCGAGAGGCGGGTCAGACACAACTGCGGGCCCCTTCGAGGAGCAAGAAGCACTATCGTGATCGGAAGGAACACCCGTTTTCGAGCGGAACAGTATGCGCTGAATCCTGTTCTGAGCTGAAGAAAGGCAGCCCCAACGGAGCCGCGCAAAGCTGTTTGAGAAGAAACAATACACGCCTTGAAACGGTCGCAGGTATTGGAAAGCGTCGTGTGACCGAGCCCCTTACAAAACGCCGGGAGGCACATTATGGATATGATCAAAGTTTCGGCCAACTCCCGCACTTCTGCTGTCGCCGGGGCGATCGCTGGTGTGATCCGGGAAAACAAGCACGCGGAAGTACAAGCCATCGGAGCCGGAGCGGTAAATCAGGCGCTGAAGGCGCTCGTGCTGGCAACAAGCTATCTGAAGAACGACGGCATCGATGTGGTGTGCGTGCCGGAATTCGTGGACGTGCAGATTGACGACAAGGTGCGCACTGCCATCAAGCTGGTCATCGAGCCGCGCTCACCAGCGGGTAAACCAGAAGGATCCGAAGAGCAGCGGATGGGCGAATGACGGTTCCGGGAGATCGCGGACGGATGAGCAAAGCCCGCCAAGCATATTATAGCCAGGCGGGCTTTTTTCAAATGGCGAGGCGGCTGACCCGGACGGTTTTGTAAGGCTGCGGTTGTAGGGCGGCCTCCGTTAGGACAGGGCGGCGCGCAAGGGGATAAGACGCAGTAGAATTGAAGAGATGGCTCCATCCAGGCGGTTCGCACGGGGTCTCTTTGTTATCCTGGTCGTGGTCGGGTGCTTGGCAATGG
>DATKAF010000354.1:0-28680 GCA_035498395.1 Anaerolineales bacterium | reverse complement strand
GCAAACCGGATCCGGCGTCTCGTAATTGATCGTCGGCGGCAGCATATTCGCATCGAGAACGCGGGCGCAGATCACTGCCTCCAGCGAACCGGATGCGCCCAGCAGGTGACCGGTCATGGATTTCGTGGAAGAGACAGGAATGCTATAAGCCTGCTCGCCAAACACCTTCTTGATGGCCGCCGTTTCGCTCTTGTCATTCAATTGCGTCGAGGTACCATGGGCGTTGATATAGTCGATGTCGGCAGGCTTCAGGACTGCGTCGTCGAGAGCCAACTGCATCGAAAGAGCGGCCCCTGCACCGTTCTCCGCCGGCGCGGAGATATGATAGGCATCATCCGACGTGCCGTAACCGAGGAACTCACACAGGACTCGTGCGCCGCGCGATCGGGCGCTATCGAGGGACTCGAGCACAAGCATGCCAGCGCCTTCGCCCATAACGAATCCGTCGCGGTCCCGGTCAAACGGACGGGAGGCCTTCTCCGGAGCATCGTTGCGAGTGGACAGTGCGGTCATGACGTTCAGCCCCGCCATGGCAAGGGAAACAATGCTGGCTTCCGAGCTGCCAACCAGCATGATATCCGCGGTGCCCCGCCGAATCATCTCAGCCGCTTCGCCGAGCGCATTTGTCCCGGTGGCGCACGCGGTTTGGAGGGACATATTCGGCCCGCGGGCACCCGTGCGGATGGCGAGAACGCCGGCGGCGCTGTCAGAGATCATCATGGGAACCAGGAAGGGGCTGACCCGCTCGGGACCGCGCTCCAACAGCACAGCGTAATTCTCCAGCAACGTGCTGACGCCCCCGATGCCTGTCCCGATCAGGATGCCGACGCGATCACGGTTGGTGTCGTCGATGGTTAGGGCCGCCTCTTTCATGGCCTCGGCAGCCGCGGCGATAGCAAACTGCGTGAAGCGATCCATTTTGCGGGCCTCGCGCGTGCCAAAAAGCCCAACGGCATCGAAGCCTTTGACCTCGGCTGCAAACCTTGTCTTGTGATTGCTTGCATCAAAGTGCGTGATGGGACCTGCCCCGGACCTGCCAGCCAGTAAGGCAGCCCACGTATCCGGGACGTTCAAGCCCAGGGGGCTAATGCAGCCTGTGCCTGTGACTACTACTCGCTTCCGCATGTGCGCTCCTAAAAAAGTAGGACAAGACGCGCTCCAGCCCTACGCCAAGTCCTGGGATAATAACACTCCCCACCGGTTTCAGATGCGCCCTCCCTGCCAGGCGCGTATCGTCCGCCAGGCCTGCTGGATATGAAGACGATCATGGTCCGCCATAAACCCCACAACTTCCATGAAATTAGTGGGACCGAAAATCGCATGCCGCGCAGGTTTGTTCCAAACAGTTTCGTCCAGGCTGTACATAGACGCGAGCGTCGCCTGCCTGGAGGCGGCGAATTCCAGCAGCGCCTGTTCGCCGTTCTCTTGCAGGTATTTGCGCTGCTTTGCCCACACGGCGGCATCCGGCCGCGGCACGAATGGCTGGGTCTCATCCAGCAACGTGCGCAGCTGGTCCATATGGACCTCCCGTTCGGTGTCCCGCATGTGACATACTATTTCTGCGAGAGCCCAATCTTCCGGCGTCGGCTCGCGCCTCCAGTCATCGACACCGAGCCCCGCTGCGAGACCCTGCAAAACGGCGGGGGAGGACAGCAAAATGGCAAGCACCGCCTGCTTTCTGTGCAAATCCGGCTCCAATGACGCAGCATCGCCGGCTTCGAGCCAGCGGCACAAGTCCTCGAGGGTGCCTCGCCCGATCGCGCCGGATGACCCTCCGGAGGGAGGCCCCTGCGTGTGTGACGCGGCGGAGGCGCTGATCACATGGTATGTGCTCAGGCCGAACTCCTGAGCGCGTAACAGATCCCGCTCCTCGTCATTGCCGACCATCAACACGGGACCGTCCGGCCAACCCACGCGCCCCAGAAGCTCGGCGTAATATGCAGGGTGCGATTTTGTGAAGTGAAAAGTCTCGTACGAAGAGATCAGATCAAATTGCCTTGCATCCAACCCGGCCCAACGAATGCGCTCGTAGACAGCCTTGCGCGGGAACAGCGGATCCGTAGCGATCACCACCCGACAACCACGGTTCAGGGCTGAATCGATGAGATCCCTAGCCCCAGGCCGCCGCTGCGTCACCGAAGACAGCTTCAGAAAGTCGCCGTCATAGAATTGGTCGATCGCTTCACGCAATTCGGCATTGTCCAGTCCAACCACAGGGTAGAACTGTGCATCGAAGGCCTGCTGGAGCGTCAGCGTCGGGTCAGTGTTCTCCAGCATGCGCTGCGTGCCGGCCATAAGCGCGGCGAGCATCTTATCCGGCTGGACCCATGGCTGAAGGTAGCGCGAAAGAGCCTGAAAGTAGGCTGGGACGAACTCGGCAATGTTGGTGTCGAGGAGGGTGTCGTCGAGATCGAGCAGGAGGGTCAGCGCCATGGGGATTGATTTGGACGAGTTTGTGCCACCAGCCGCGAGTGTCCTTACCGCCGCGCCGGCACGCGTATTCGGTCCCCTACTCCGAGCCGATTGAGAACTCAGGAGGCAGCGGATGGCACTCACCGCAGCCTATGTGAGGCTCGGAGACGGCGCGATGGACCTTCTCACAATATGCGGTAACCTGCACCCGGCGCTGAAAGAGCCCCGTCACAGGCCTGGCGACCACCGTGTGCAATTGCATGAACTGACAGGCATTCGCCTGGAGGATGCCCGGCACCCGGCAAGTCTGACAGAGGTCGCGTGACCACTGCTGGCCCGCGTCCTTGAGCAAACGACATTCCTCGGTGCTGCGGCCGCGGAAGTAGTTGCCGTAGAAGTACTTGCATTCTTTTCCGGCAGGAGTTCGCATGAATCTGGGAGCAATCCTTACAAGGCGCCGGTCAGGAGACAATGCTCACCGGCTCGCAACATTCCGAAACAAACCATCCGGGCTGCGGCCCCAAAGCCGGGACGCTAGACCCTGGTAACGTACTCGCCCGTGCGCGTATCAACGCGCACTACATCGCCAACCTTGACGAACTGCGGGCAATTCACTTCGAGGCCCGTCTCGGTCTTCACCTTCTTCGTGACACCGGTTGCCGTATCGCCGCGCACCGCAACCTCGGCTTCCACCACTTTGAGATCCACGGACGTCGGAAGGTCCACATCGAGTGGCTCACCTTTGTAGAAGGTGAGTTTCACTTCCATGCCGGACTTCAGAAACTGGCTGCTATCGCCGAGCACGTCGCCCTTGACGGCCGGCTGCTCGAACGTCTCGTTGTCCATGAAGTAGTACAGGTCGCCATCGGAGTAGAGGTACTGCACATTGTGGAAATCGAGGCGCGCGTCCTGTACTCGGTCACCGGACTGGAATGTCTTTTCGATATTGGCGCCAGTGATCAGATTGCGGGCCTTGATTCGAATGGAGGCATTGCCACGTCCCGACTTATTATGGCTGTAGTCCAGTACCTTGAAGAGTGCACCGTCCAATTCGAACGTCACCCCCTTACGGAGTTCATTTACGTCAATCATGATTTCTGCGTCCTAGATTATGGTGTGTATTTTGCCGCGCGATGCTCAGGATGGGAGCCGCTTCACCCCGCAGGGTCTGGCAAACCGATGAATTATAGCAGCGAAGCAAGGTCATGCCAAGAGCGTTGCTCCAATACAAGCAACGCAGCCCAGGGGGCGGCTAGTGACCGGACTCCGCCGCCGGATCCTCGTGGAGCAGCTGGACTGCATGGACAAGCACCGGCAAGACGGTCTCGAAGTTCTCGACAGCCGCCTTTGGGCTTCCGGGCAAATTGATGATCAACACCCGGCCGCGGACGCCGGCGACTGCCCGCGAAAGCATGGCGTGGCGTGATTTCGCGGCAGATGCGGCGCGCATTGCTTCTGCCAGTCCGGGCGCATCGCGGTCGATCACCATTCTGGTGGCTTCCGGCGTCACGTCTCGTGGGGCAAAGCCCGTCCCCCCAGTGGTTAGTATGATATCGAGGTCCCCGCGGTCTGCCCAATCCAGCAGAACCTGCCTGATGGTGGGCAGATCGTCTAGGACGACGCCCTGCCGTGCGACTTCCCAACTTTCGGCCGTGATACGCTTTACTAGAGCCGGGCCGGAGGCATCCGCTCGCTCGCCGCGGGAGACGCGGTCTGAGATGGTGAGTACACCGAACCGGAGCGACATCACAGTAAGTCCTTCGCCAGAGGCAGGTCGTTCATGAGTTGCCAGCCACGCTTTTCATAGTAATTCAGTGCGTCGCGGTTATCGGTCATGACGAGCAGATAGCAGCGGATGCAACCCTTCGCTCGCAAACGCGTCTCCACTTCGTCCATCAGCTGCCCGCCGACGCCCCGCTGCCGATATTCGGGAAGAACAGCCAGATGGTAGATGAAACCACGCCGGCCGTCAAAACCGCCGATCACAGTGCCGACTAAACGGCCCTCCGCCTCGGCGACCAGGAACAGATCTGGATCTCGCTGGAGTTTCTTTTCAATTTCGGCGGCTGTATCAGATGGCCCCACATGGACCCCGTTCCCCGCGGTCTCCCATAGACGTATCGCCGATGCATGATCCTTGGCGATACGGAACTCGCGGATGCAGACGGCCACGGTTATTGCGCCTTCACATTGCGGCGTAAGAGGCTCATCAAGTCGTCCGGCATGAATGGCTTGAGCAGAAAGTCGTCGGCGCCGCGCCGGATGGCCTGATCCCTGAAATTGAGCCCCGAGATCATGATGATGTGCAGGTGATGATTTCCATTGACTTTCCGGATGGCATCGACCACATCCAAGCCATTCTGATTCGATAAGAGCAGATCCAGGACAAGGAAATCGGGACAGTACCGCTGTACAGCAGCCGCCACGTCGTCGTCCGCATCCACCGCCGCCACTTCGTAACCATCCATCCGTAGCAGCGTGGTCAACAGATCGACCATCGTCTGGTCATCTTCGGCCAGAAGGACTTTTGCCATTCTTTCCACGCTTTCCACTCTTCCTTACCTTCAACGTCTTTTTCGCAGGGCGCGGCTGGGCGGCCTTTTCACGCGCGGGCTCCGCCCGGCGCTCCAGCGCGGCGTCCAGCACCTCTTCCACCGTCTCCACAAATACGAAGTTCATGGAGTTCTTGATCTCGTCCGGTACATCGTCCAGGTCAACCGCATTGCGCTTCGGCAGCACCACGGTACGCAGCCCATTGCGATGCGCCGCGAGAACCTTCTCCTTTACGCCGCCAATGGGAAGAACCTGGCCTCTCAGAGTGATCTCACCGGTCATGCCAAGGTGCGGCTTGACCTTGCGTCCGGAGATCAGGGATACCAATGCGGCTGCCATCGTGACACCGGCGGATGGTCCATCCTTGGGCGATGCCCCTGCAGGGATGTGAAGATGAAGGTCATTCCGGTCAAAGAAGTCCGGCGCGACACCCAGGCTTTCGGCGCGCGAGCGCACGTAGGAAAGAGCAGCCCGTGCGGATTCCTGCATGACGTTGCCCACGGAACCGGTCACCTGGAAACCACGGCCGCCCGGCATGCGCGTGGCCTCCACGAACAGTACATCCCCGCCAAACGGTGTGTACGCCAGACCCGGCACGATTCCAGGCACAGAGGTGCGTTCATTCAGCTCTTCCGTGCCAAAGTAAATGGGAT
Source organism: Anaerolineales bacterium (assembly GCA_035498395.1). Classification (GTDB taxonomy): domain Bacteria; phylum Chloroflexota; class Anaerolineae; order Anaerolineales; family Villigracilaceae; genus Fen-1038. The sequence continues at coordinate 23,062 of DATKAF010000354.1, read as the reverse complement.
GATCCAGGAACTCCTCGATCATATCCGGCTTGATCTCGAACTTCTCGCCCTTCCCTTCGGCAATGCGTGTGCCCACCTTGCGGCAAATGGCGCCGATCTTGCGCTCGAAACTGCGCACGCCTGCTTCGCGCGTGTAATCCCGGATGATACGCTCCAGGGCCTCGTCGGAGAAGCTGATTTCGTCCAGGCGCAACCCGTTCTCCCGGATTTGCCGAGGGATCAGGTAGCCCTTTGCAATGGCGATCTTCTCTTTGTCCGTGTACCCGGCGAGATAGATCACCTCCATGCGGTCGTACAAGGGCCCCGGGACGGTTTCCGCCGTATTGGCGGTCGTGATGAAGAAAACCTGTGAAAGGTCGAAGGCAACTTCGAGATAATTGTCGCGGAACTCGCTATTCTGCTCCGGATCGAGGACCTCCAGCAGCGCGGAGGCGGGATCGCCGTGGAAATCAAACGTGAGCTTGTCGACTTCATCCAGCATGAACACCGGATTTTTCGTCTCCACGCGCCGCAGTGACTGGATGATGCGGCCGGGCAGTGCGCCAATATACGTCCGCCGATGGCCGCGAATCTCCGCCTCATCGCGCACACCACCAAGCGAAGCGCGGATGAACTTGCGGTTCATCGCCCGCGCGATGGACTGTCCGAGCGAGGTCTTGCCCACACCAGGCGGACCGATGAAGCACAGGATGACGCCCTCACGCTCGCGGCGGATGAGGTCGGTGGAGGGCTCCTTCAACTCTTCCCGGCGGTCGAGGCGCAGCTTGCGGATGGCAAGGAACTCCAGGATGCGGTCTTTGACGTCTTCGAGGCCGTAATGATCGGCGTTCAGGATGCTGCGCGCGTGGCCAATGTCGAGGTTGTCTTCCGTGGACTTCGACCAGGGCAGGGCCACCATCCAGTCGAGATAGGAACGGATCACACCGTACTCTGCCGCGGCGCTGGGCAGCCGCGAAAGCCGGTCGAGCTCGCCGCGAGCCTGTTTATCCGCCTCTGGAGGCATTTTGGCGTCGTCAATCTTCTTGCGTAACTCCTCAACTTCGGCGGCCTGGTCGTCCTTCTCACCCAGCTCCTTCTGAATGGCCTTCATCTGTTCGCGCAGGTAGTATTCGCGCTGGACTTTCTCGATCTCGCCGCGGGCTTCGTTCTGGATCTTCTGCCCCAGAGTGAGGACTTCCGCCTCGCGAACCAGCAAGCCGATCAGCTTGCGAAGCTTCTCCAGGGCTGAGTCGATCTCCAACAATTCCTGCGCATCCTTGAGCTCAATGCGCTGAAAATTGGCGATCGTGTAAACAGTCTGAAGCGGGTTCTCAAGCGATGTAATGGAAGTGACCAACTCCTCCGGGAAGGACGGAATCATCTGCGTGATCTGCTGGAATTGGTCACGGGCGTTGCGTGCAAGAGCGTCGATTTCCAGGCCTTCTTCGACGGTCTCGGGCGCGAGCTCGATCTTCGCCTTCAAGTACGGTTCCTCGTTCACGAACTCGCCAAGGCGAAAGCGATCCATCCCCTGCACGAGCAGACGCACAGTGCCGTCGGGGGCGCGCAGCAGCCGATGCACGGTAGCGATCACGCCGACCCGGTAAAGGTCATTGGGACCCGGCGTTTCCAAATCCGGGTTCACGGCCGCGACGAGCCCGACCAGCTTGTCCGAAGCAACGACGTCGTCCACAAGCTTTACGGAGCGCGGCTGCCCGACCGTGAGAGGCACCGCGGTCTGTGGATAGACGACAACGCCGCGCAGCGGGAGAATGGGCAGCACATCTGGGTACTTCGGCCCCTCGCCGCCCGCCCCTGCTGCGTCGCCCGGCTCTTCCTTCGCTCCGATACGCGGGAAGGCCGAGGGAACGAGCATCCGCAATTCCTGATCGTCCTGACCGATCCAATCGAAAAGCTCACTCATACTGGTTTGCCAGCGAGAAGCAGGCATCTATCCCTCAACCCTTATATTGGTGGCTTTGGCTTTCGGCATCCGAACGCTCAGGATGCCATCCTTGTATTCGGCTACGGAACTGTCCAAATCGACCGGACCGGGAATACCAATGGATGTGGAGAACTTGCCGAAGTGGATTTCCATTTGATGGTAGGCGCGGCGTTCCGTAACGTCGGGTCGCACACCGCTGACGTTCAAAATCCCGTTCTCAAAGCTGATCTCCAAGTCGGTATCTTGAATGCCGGCGATTTCCACCTTGACCACATACTCCGCCTCCGTCTCATATACATCCGTGGGCGGACTCCACAGGCTTGTGACCTGCCAACCGACCGTTCGCGACACCTCCTTGCGCTTGTCTGTCAGTGTTACCGTCTCGGTCTTGCGTATTACAGTAGGCATTGTCGCTCCTTACCGGTGGGCCCGATCATATACCAGATGATGCGGAGAGCGCGACCGTGGCCGCTGTGAGGACTGCGGCATAGTCCGGCTCATCGGTCAGCTTTGGCATATAGGCCACGTAACGGATCTTGCCGTCCTTTCCCACCACAAAGATCGCGCGCCTCAGAATCCTGCGTTCCTTGATGAGCACTCCATATTTAACTCCGAAGTCCACATCCATGTGGTCCGAGAGAGTCCTGACTTGATCCACGCCCGCCGCGCCGCACCATCGTTTCTGGGTATATGGCAAATCCGTGCTGATCACTTCGATAACAATATCTTTGCTTAACGAGGCCGCTTCCATGTTGAAACGACGCGTCTCCCGGTCACATACCTCTGTGTCCAGAGAGGGCACCGCTGCAATGATGCGCACCTTACCGGCCGTATCGGCCAGGCCGTGCACTATTGACCAATCGAGTGCCTGCGCTGCGAAATCCGGCGCGGCGTCGCCAACATGCAGATCGTCACCAACCACGGTAGCGTCTTTGCCACCCACCTGGATCAAGCCAAACCTCTCAATGCTCATGTAAAATCTTCTCCGTATGCACTCTAAAGCCAGACCAGGCCAGCGAACCAGGGTTGCCCGTCACGTGAGATCCCTTGGCGCCCCTGGCGGGATTCGAACCCACAACCTTCTGCTTAGAAGGCAGCTGCTCTGTCCGTTGAGCTACAGGGGCGTGCAGACACGTGCGCCGGCGTGGTGGTGTGCAACCGAGATAGTTTGCAGCAACCCGGCGACCCGTCCCATGCCGGTTAAGCCCTAGGTGCCGCCGCCACACCGACCGCTTCTTCCCGTCTGGTCGGCACAACAGGCCGGATGCCACGATAGACCCGCGGTCCCGCCAGGGTCCGTAGAATAGTCTCCGCGGGGCGGCTCAACCTTGCTGAAAGGTCCATAACGGTCATCGGCTGGTTGCCATTGGCGAGCAGCAAACGAAAGACGGCGTCTACCACCGCCGTGTGCGGGTCGACAAAGTCCGGCTGAAGTGCGCAGTGGGTCATCAGGGCATGCTGGATACCGTCGACCTGGGTTACCTCGGCGGTCTGTGGATCGACCCAATCGATCATCGAACCTTCCTGCACGTCCGCTAGCGCCTGTTGGTGTTCGGGGCACAGGAGGGACCGCAGGAATACGTGCCAATCGCTATCGTTCTGCTCCCACCAATCGAAATCGATGTGGAACGGCGTCTGGAGGGTTGGCTTCAGAAGACTCATGCGCCATCCTCCAGCCGGAAGTGCAAGTCGCCGACGTGAACAAAGCGCGGCTGACTCGCCAGAAGTGCGAAGAGCGGCGCAGGCGGGACACGCCGCACGAGGTTCACGGCAGCATACAACTCCTGGGCGTGCACATGACCCTGCGGGTTCACCTTGGTGACCTCCCGCATGACCGAGACGACCAGCTCTTCGAACGGCCTCCTCTTTTCCCAGACGGGATCGAGGGCGTGAAAGTCCGGAACGTAGATCGCCATGCGGTCGTTGAACTCGGCGGTGATCGGTTGTTTGAGCATTGCGAACACCAATCCGCCATCTGCGCCCACGATCAAGGTGCGAATCCAATCCTTGGATGAACGCTGGGTCTTGGCTTCTACAATGACCTCACCTGCCTTCTGCCCCCGCCGCACCGACACGAGACTACCAGGGATCAGCGCGTGCGACTTGTACCAATCGCGTAATCCAAAAACATAACTATGCTCGCGGACCACCCAGGCTGGCATCTTGATCCCGGAGCGGGCATCTATCAGTGTGAAGCGGACACGCGGCGACTCATAGGCCGTCGGAAACAACGAACGCGTCCTCTCGGAGAGAGGCAGTGTTCCAGCACGGAGGTGGGGATAGATCAGGCTGATGCTGACCTCTTTGATGTCCTTGTGCTCGAAATCCTGCTGCTCGCTGAGCTCGTCATCCAATTGCGATGCCAACTTCAGCATCGCATCGTCCAACACAGCCCGATCATACGGAATTTCGGTATAGCGCAAGAACGTGGGAACATCCCGCACACCATCAGGCTCGAGTCGCCGCAAACACCACAGCACCATTCCGGCAGGGCCTACCTCATCAAAGCGGGAATCCTCCTGCAAGGCAAAGTTAAGCGAGAACTCCGCCAACTTCGGATTGATGTTCGCGGGAAGGTCAACATCTTTGAGCAACGCGGCTGTCGGAAGCGGCTCACCCTGAGCCATGTCCAGCACTGCCTCCGCGAGATTAAGCTGCCCTTCGCTGACGTCGACGAGGAGACCGCGCGGGAACCACCGGCCGGCGATCTTCGCCAGCCCTGTATCCTCTTCAAAGGCTGCCGCGAGCTTTCCCTCGAGTTCGTCACCGTAGTCGTCGAGTATGGATTCGATATTGGCTTCTGCGTCCTCGGGGGCCGAAACCGGCTCCTCGTTGAGCGCGTGGTGCGGGAGGCCCGAGGCGAACATCAACTGCGGGCCGTGAGCCATCTCAACCGTCATCACATTGAACGGCTGCAGCTCCGGGTTCACACCTGGACGCTTGGCGGACACCCGTCCTCGCTGCCAGTCGAGCGCGGGAAAGACGAGTTCGTCACCCAGATCGTGGTCGTCTCTGGGAACGTAGATCCGACCGGCTGCCTGTCGTTGCTGCGCAAGCGCGTCCTGCTCGGCCTTGATACGCTGCGCAACGAAGACCCGAGCCAGGTCGTGAGTTGTCAACGGGGTTTCAATCTCAAAGAGATATGCCTCCAGGGCATCAACATCTTCTCGAGTAATCTGGACCTTCTGCCAGAAGTCATCTGGGAACAGGGAACCGCCTGCCATGGAATCCTTAGCGCGCCGATGTAGGGGCACAGTACATGCAACTACGGCACCTTGGCGCCGCAAAATGTGCCGATTAATTATACCCTACGCATCGCCAGATTGACGCTTTCCTTACGCGATACGGTGCGTTTATGTGTGGGAGAATCACCGATGCAGGGAGTCAGGCATCCCTGGCCCTCCCGGGCGGAGCTTCCATCCGATCATAGTCCGCGATGGCGGATTTGGCCGAGGCGTGGCCCTGTAAGATCAACTCCGCGGTATGAGCAAAGTCCCAGATGTGAACGAGCTCTCGAGAGCTCAGCAACATGTAAAACACGGGCACGCCGCGCGCGGCAGCCAATTCCATCTCCAGCTTGACCATGCGCGTTTGAACAGCATAGGTGACCTGGTTCAAGAAAGTGCCGAAGCCGTTGACCGGGCCGAATGGTTCACGCGGATCGATCAGGTCCAGCGCGACGATATCCGTTGCCCCACACTGAAGCGCGGGCTCGATTGGCAGACTGCTCACCACTGCCCCGTCCATCAGGTAGCGCCCATGCCGACGCACGGGCATCGACCACGGCGGGAGCGCCGTTGACAAAAGCAGGGCGTCCAGGACGCAGTCTTCCGGCGACTGTCCGTGGATCACCGGCGTGCCGGTGCCAAGGTCGGAAGAGACAATGGCGAGCTTTGGCTGCCTGATATCACCGAAGCGCAGATCAGGCTGAACGCCGTTTGCGACCAGGAATTCGCGGATGCGTTCCACGGGGCTTATTGTGCCTCTGCGCAAAATCGCCCTCAAAGTCATTCCAACATAGTTGGCAGGCAGGAGATCGGCTTCTGCCGCTCCGAGCCAGGCGGCAGCGAGCGCGAGGAGGCCGGACCGACTGAATCCGTGAATGGCGAGGAAGGCGGCATTGATAGCACCGGCCGAGCTTCCCACAACGAGATCCGGCCGAAACCCGGCTTCAAGAAGGGCTTGGAGCGCGCCGACCTGCAATGCCCCGCGGGCCCCACCGCCGCCGAAAACGAAGGTTGTCTGCTGGTTCATGGAGACTCTCGGAAGGCGCGCCCGACCGCCGCTGCCGTGGCATGCGACGGATCCAAAGGGCGTATTCCTTCACCTCGATATACGAATACTACCACGGCAGAGTATCAAAGGCTATCACCTCAAGTATCTTGACAATTACCATATTGCAGACTATAATAGGATTAATCTGATTAATAGTATCTTATGCTACGAGACAGAACAACCCCCGATCTTTCTGAGTTCATGCGATACCTAGCCGCGCATCCCGAGGCGGACCAGGGCTTGCCCTCGCTCACGCAATTGAGCCGGGAATTGGGTATCAGCGTCGCAAGCCTTCGTGAGCAGTTGGAGGTGGCACGCGCACTGGGTTTGGTGGAGGTACGTCCGCGAACGGGCACGCGCCGCCAGCAATTCTCGTTCGCACCGGCCCTCAATCAAATCGTCGGATACGCGCTGGCGCTTGACAACGCCCATTTCGAGAAGCTGGCGGACCTGCGAAGCCATCTCGAGAACGTCTACTGGAACGAAGCCGTGTGCCGCTTATCCGGGGAGGACAAGAAGCAGCTGCAAGAGCTGGTGACCCGCGCACAGCAGAAACTCGGTAGCACACCTGTGCAAGTCCCTCACGAAGAACACCGTATCCTACACCTGCTCATTTATCGACGGCTTGATAATCCGTTCGTGACCGGCATCCTTGAATCGTATTGGGACGCATACGAGGCCGTGGGCCTCAACTTGTATGCAGGCAGCATCGACTACCTTCACGAAGTATGGCAATACCATGCGCGCATGGTGGAGTGCATCTGCAATGGAGACTACGACGCCGGCAGGAAAGCACTGATGGAACATACCGATCTGCTGGCACAGCGCCAGGGCTGACTCCCCGAATCGCAACCTTCCGACGACAGGAATGAGTACCTCGAACGAATACCCGTTGAGCGCACCGAAGGAGACATATGGCCATTAAGACTGTGAACGACTTTTCCATCACGGTTGGGACCGTGAACGGCTCCGGAAGCCAGACCGCCAACACGACGATCCTGCGGGCACTATTCAAGATGGGAATCCCTGTATCCGGCAAGAACCTGTTTCCATCCAATATCCAGGGCCTCCCCACCTGGTACACGATCCGACTCAGCAAGGACGGCTTCACGGCGCGGCGCGATGAACAAGAGATCATGGTCGCCATGAATGCAGCGTCGTTTGCGCGAGACCTGGCCGGCGTGCTGCCCGGCGGCGCGTTCCTGTACGCGGACGATATCAAACAGCCCATCACGCGCACCGACATCAGCGTTTACCCGATGCCCGTGAAGCAGCTCGTTCGCGGCGACGCTTCGATCCCGGCCGATTTTCGCGACTTAGTGGGCAACATGGTATATGTCGGCGTGCTCGCACAGCTCCTCGGGATAGACCTGGAGAAGATCCGAGCCGCACTGACCTTTCATTTCAAGGGCAAGCAGAAACCCATCGACATGAATTTCAATACGGTCAAAGCCGGAGCCGAGTGGGCCAAGGCGAACCTCGAGAAGAAGGATCCGTTCTTCGTGGAACCAATGGATCGCACGAACGGCATGATCATGACGGACGGAAACACCGCGGCAGCCACCGGCGCGATCTTCGGCGGGCTGCAGTTCGCAGCATGGTATCCGATCACACCGGCATCGTCTTTGGCCGAGGCCCTCAACGATTACCTCCCGCAGTTCCGCAAGCGCGACGACGGAAAGCACACCTATGCCGTGGTACAGGCGGAAGACGAAATCGCGGCGATCGGCATGGCAATCGGTGCCGGCTGGAGCGGTCTGCGTTCGATGACTTCGACATCGGGCCCGGGGCTTAGCCTGATGACCGAGTTCGCGGGATTGGCTTACTACACGGAAGTGCCCCTGGTCATATGGGATATCCAGCGGATCGGCCCCTCGACGGGATTGCCCACCCGCACAGCCCAAGGGGACCTCACCTTCGTAAGCTTCATGGGGCACGGGGATACACAGCAGGTCGTGCTGCTGCCGGGAGGCATCGGAGAATGCTTCGAGTTCGGCTGGCGCGCATTCGACATCGCCGAGCAACTGCAGATGCCGGTGATCGTGCTGAGCGATCTCGACATGGGCATGAATCAGTGGATAAGCCAGGCGTTTGAGTACCCGGACAAACCGATGCAGCGAGGCAAGGTGCTTTGGGAGAAGGACTTGGAGCAACTCAAGGGCAATTGGGGCCGCTACCTGGATAAGGATGGGGACGGCATCCCTTACCGTACCGTACCAGGCAACCGGCACCCTGCATCCGCATACTTCACCCGAGGCACAGGGCACGATGAGCAAGCCCGCTACACCGAGGACGCGGACGCGTGGCAGCGGATGATGGGGCGGTTGAAGAGTAAGTACGAGACCGCCCGCAAGCTGGTGCCACCGCCCGTCCTATACGCCAACGATGGTGCAACGGCAGGCATTATCTCCTTCGGATCCACCGAGCCGGCAGTGATCGAAGCGCAGCACCAATTAGCGATGGAACATGATCTGCGGACGGATTTCCTGCGCGTGCGTGCCCTGCCGTTCACGGATGACACAGCAGCGTTCGTCGAACAGCACGAAGAAATCTACGTGGTGGAGATGAACCGGGACGGACAGATGTGCCAGCTGTTGCGGCTGGAATATCCCCAGTACGCGGCCCGCTTCAAATCGGTTGCTCACGGCGACGGGCTGCCCGCTTCGGCCAAATGGGTACGAGAGGGCATTCTGGCGCAGCATACGGTTGAAGCCGCGGCACCGGCGGCGAGCCAGGTCTGACAATCGAACCAGTAAGGAGCATCTGATATGGCTGAGACACTTCCCATGGCCGGCGCGCCGGCCCAAGTCAATCTGGCGGGGCTGTCCAAGAGCGAGTATCGAGGCGCGCCGAGCACCCTTTGCCAGGGCTGCGGACACAACTCCATCTCAAACCAGATCATCGCGGCCCTTTACGAGATGAACATTGTGCCCGAAGATGTCGTGAAGTTCAGCGGCATTGGCTGCTCGAGCAAGTCGCCGACATACTTCCTCAATCGCAGCTTCGGCTTCAATGGACTGCATGGACGCATGCCGCCGGTTGCCACCGGGGCTCTGTTCGGGGACCACCACCTGAAGGGCATCGGCGTTTCCGGTGATGGAGACAGTGCAAGCATCGGTATGGGACAGTTCAAGCACGCCGTCCGCCGCAATGTGAACATGGTCTACATCATCGAGAACAATGGTGTGTACGGCCTTACAAAAGGACAGTTCTCTGCCACGGCAGAGGTGGGGCTGAACCTGAAACACCAGGGAACGAACGCTTACATGCCAGTCGATATCTGCATGGAAGCACTGGTGGCGAACGCCACATTCGTAGCCCGCTCCTTTGCCGGAAATCCCAAGCAAGTGAAGGAATTGCTCAAAGCTGCTCTTGCCCACAACGGGATCGCGGTGCTGGACATCATCAGCCCATGCGTCACCTTCAACAATCAGAGCAATGCTTTCCACTCCTATACCTGGGGCAAGGATCACGAGGAGCCTCTGCACGATATCACCTACATAGCTCCGCGAAACGAGATCATCCTGGAAGAGGAAATGAAGGAAGGCGAGGTTCGAGAGGTCGAGCTACACGATGGATCGGTCGTCATCCTGAAGAACCTTGATAAGAGCTACAATCCAACGAGCCGCTTCGAGGCTCTGCGGGTGATGGAGGAAGCTCAGCGCAATAACTGGCTAGTGACCGGGCTGCTCTTTATCGAGCCAAACCGCCAAACCCTAACCGAGCGATACAACCTGGTGGACACACCGCTTAACCGGCTGACCGACGAAGATCTCCGACCGAAGCCAGAGATGATCCAGATCCTGAACGAGATGATGTTCTAGACTCCTAGAGTTTGCAAGCCCGCAGGCCAGAACGCCTGCGGGCTTTTTTAATGCTTACCGGCGCTGATCGCAGAACTCGGGCACCTCCCACGCAGGACAGAAACGTCTTAGAATAGCACGTAACGGCAGTTTTCGACTCTTTAGAAACGGGCTAAGAATCATCATATTGAGGGATGGCGTTGCCAGCCAGCCTATCCACTGAAGCGGGCAGTGGCTCGTGCCGATTTCATAAGGAGACGCATCCATGCTGCACCAGTTGCTTATCTACTTGTTCTACTTTGTGCTGGCGGTGCTGGCGCTGACCACGGTGGTTGTAGTCATCCGGACCATTCTCTACCAGCGTTCGCACGGAACAGTTCAGAAGGTCGATGGCGTGCCAGTCGACGAGATGCAGGTGGCCGAGCATCTGGCTGCTGCCATCCGCTGCAAGACCGTGCCCCTTGATGATAAGGGAACGCCCGACCCCGAAGCCTTCACCAAGCTTCACCGGATGCTGGAGGATACCTATCCCCTGGTCCACAAGCAGCTCCGGCGCGAGGTCGTGAACGGATACAGTCTCGTCTATATCTGGAAAGGCGGCATCCCCGAGTTGGAACCGGTGATGGTCATGGGCCACCAGGATGTGGTCTCAGCCGGAGATGTCACGGAGTGGACCTATCCGCCGTTCGATGGCTGCATCGAGAACGGCTTTGTCTGGGGACGGGGGACACTGGACATCAAGAACCAATTGATCGCCATCATGGAGGCTGCGGAGGCGCTGCTGCAGCAGGGTTATCGACCGGACCGGACCATCGTGTTCGGAATGGGGCACGATGAGGAAACGGGCGGCACCGGCGGCTCCAAGTTAATCGGCAGAATGCTGGCTGACAAGGGCATCCACCTGGCCGGGATCGTCGACGAGGGAGGAGGGATTTCTGCCGGGCTGGCATCCGGCGTGCGCGGCCCCGTGGCGCTCATCGGAGTCAGCGAGAAAGGCTATCTGACGGTTGAGTTCAAGGTGCATGGCACACCCGGCCATTCATCCACCCCGCCCCCGCAGACCGCGATCGGCATCCTGGCAAAGGCCTTGGCGCGCCTGGAAGCCCATCCCATGCCCATTCACGTACGCAGAATGCGCTCTCTGTACCTCGGCATCGGCAAAGCCGCGCCCATCTACTTGCAAGTGGCATTTAGCAACGTGTGGCTGTTCGGCGCGATCCTGAAACGGTGGCTCGAGGCCTCTCCAGAGATGAACGGAAGCACGCGCACGACGACTGCGCTCACGATCGTGCGCGGCGGCCTAGAAGACAACACAGTGCCTCCGGATGCCAGCGCAACCGTCAATTTCCGCCTGCTGCCCGGAGACACCATTGCCGACGTCCTGTGGCATGCGAAGAAAGTCATTAACGATGACCGGGTTAAAGCTACCCCCATCGAAGGCAAGTTTAACGAGGCGCTGCCGGTATCCTCCAGCAAGAACGCGGCGTACCGGGGTCTCAGCAGGGCGATCCAGCAAGTTTTTGGCGCGTATCCGGTCGCTCCTTTCACTATGCTGGGAGGCACGGACTGCATGCACTTTGTGCCTGTATGCGACAACATTTACCGCTTCACCTCTCTGGAGATGGACGAGAGCTTCCGGGGGCTGGAGCACGGCATTGACGAGCGCATACCGATCACGGGCATGGCCAAGATGGTCAAGTTCTATGCGCAACTTATGCAGGTTTGGGGCACGAGGGAGATGGCATAGCTCTTCGTCTGCTATACCACAATGTCGGACATTCAGGCATCTCAACCCAGGCCTGGATGTCCTTTTCTTACCTCTGCACCTTTTCTCTCTGCCAATCGAGGGATTGCTCGTGACTTCCAGACATTCAACAACTGTTGAGCAACCTACCTCTCTTTAGTCACCGGATGTTGACGCTTGTTTCAACGGCTGGCAGATGACACCCGCGGGGTTATCCCATATATTGTTAGAGACAGGAGTCTATATATGCGTGCAGAGGGCAACAATGCTCACTGCCGACCGGCATTATTTCCGAGAAGGAGACGAGAAGATGGGCAAGAAGCAGGGAAAGAAAAACAAAGGAAAAAAGCAAGTCCAGGCAGAGCCGGTACCGGCGATGGCTGTCGTTGATGGCCCCGGCGATGCAGCGGTGGCAATCGCCGAATCAGGTAACGGTAAAGCAAAGGGTAATCATCGTGACCCGAACGAAAAGATGACCCGTAAGGCTTTCGAAAAAGAGTTGGAGCCGCTCGAGATCGAATTGGTCAAGATGCAGGACTGGGTCAAGGCCACTGGGGCAAAGGTTTGCGTCATATTCGAGGGGCGGGATACAGCGGGAAAAGGCGGGGTCATCAAGTGCATCACGGCGCGGGTTAGCCCACGAGTGTTTCGCGTGGTGGCGCTCGGGACACCAACTGAACGCGAGAAATCCCAGATGTACTTCCAGCGCTATATGCCCCACTTGCCGGCAGCTGGCGAAGTAGTGCTGTTCGACCGCAGCTGGTACAACCGTGCCGGTGTCGAGCGCGTCATGGGCTTCGCAACAAAAAAGCAGGTGGATGATTTTCTCAAGTTCACCCCGCCTGTGGAGCGTGCGATTATCGGTTCCGGTATCATACTCATTAAGTACTGGCTTGAGGTCGGCAAGGATGAGCAGGCCAAGCGCTTCCGGGAACGCAAAGACGATTCGCGCAAGACCTGGAAGCTGAGCCCCATGGATCTCGAGGCCCAGGCTCGCTGGTATGACTACTCACGGGCGCGCGATGCCATGTTTGCCGTCACCGACACGCCGGAATCGCCCTGGTACGTGGTGCCTTCCGAGGATCAGCGCAGGGCGCGCTTGAATTGCATCGCCCATCTACTAAGCGTGATCCCATATGAGGAAGTGAACCACGAGAAGATCAAGTTCCCCGAGGCTCAGGAAAAAGGTAAGTATGTTGAGCCAGACTATCCGTATCGCTATGTTCCCGCAAAATACTAACTCAGGAGATAGTGATCATGGCTGATGTAGCGAACGAACAACCGAAATGGTATACCCTCTCGGCCGAAGAGGTCGCCAAGAATCTTGAGGTCGATCCGACTAAGGGCTTGAGTACGCAGGAGGCGAAGACACGGCTGCAGAAATATGGGCCAAATGTTCTAGCCGAAAAGAAGAAGGAATCTGGCTGGCAAGCCTTCCTGCGTCAGTATCAGGATCTGATGCAGATCGTCTTGTTGGTCGCGGCGATTGTCAATCTCGTCTTCACAGGCACATGGGGAACGACTATTGTTTTGCTCGTCTTGACCGTCTTCAATGCGGTGCTCGGCATGCGCGGGGAGGCAAAGGCCGAGGCCAGTATGGCGGCCCTCGCAAAGGCCATGAAGAACATCGCTCGCGTACGGCGCGATGGGCAGGCGGTCGAAATCGAAGCCTCTGAGCTGGTGCCAGGCGATATCGTGCTGATGGAAGCAGGAAACCGCGTTCCCGCCGATGGTCGCCTTTTCGTGACTGCTACCGTTGAGATCGAGGAAGCGGCTCTCACCGGGGAGAGCGTTGCATCGCCCAAAGATACTGATGTCATCACGAAGGCAGATGCTCCGCTGGGCGATCGCCACTGCATGGCCTACATGAATACTTCTGTGACCCGAGGCCGCGGCGAGATGATCGTTACGACGACCGGTATGGGCACCGAAATGGGGCACATCGCCGATCTGCTGAACAAGACCGAGTCAGACAAGACCCCGCTTCAGAAGCAGCTTGACAAGTTGACTGTCTCCATAACTTATCTAGCCGCAGCAGCATTTGTGATCATGCTCTTCCTGGGTGTGGTCAGAAATGGCCAGACCTGGCAAGCCGTGTTCGTAGCTGGCATCGCCCTCGCGATTTCCGCCATCCCGACCGGCCTCCCTGCAGTTGTCACCACCATGTACTCCATGGGCGTACGGACGCTGGCAGATCAGCACGCGATCGTCAAGCGCCTGCCTTCGGTGGAGACACTTGGCTCGGTGTCCGCGATCTGCTCAGACAAGACCGGGACGCTTACTCTTAACAAGATGACCGCGCGGGAATTCACCATTCCAGGCAAGAACCACTACAAGGTGACAGGCGAAGGTTACGGAACACAAGGCCAGCTGCTGCACGATGGCGGCGCCAAGGTCGACTTGGATGAGATCATGCTGCCCATGGCTTTGTGCGCCGACGCGCGGCTGGATGGCGAGAACTTGATCGGCGACCCAACCGAAGGCGCGCTGATCGTGCTGGCAGAGAAGGGCGGCATCAGTGTTGAAGGCGCGCGAAAGAACTATCCCCGGGTGGCGGAAGTGCCGTTCGACTCAGACTACAAGTTCATGGCCACTTTCCACAAGATGAAGGATGCCAGCGGCAAAGATGTCATCCGCGCATTCGTCAAGGGCGCTCCCGACGTCTTGATCGCCCGCAGTAGCTTCTTCTGGATGCCCGGCGGCGGGCCGGCACAACCGGTAAATGATGACAACCGACCGCTAGCTCTGGGAGAGAACGAGCGCATGGCGCGGGCGGGCGAGCGCGTCATGATCGTGGCACGCCGCGATTTCGATCCACAAACCTTCGATCCGAAGGCCAAGCTGATAGATTTCATGAAGGACCTTACGCTCTTGGCTATGGTCGGTATCGTCGACCCGCCGCGCACGGAAGCCAAGGATGCGATTGCCAAGTGTCATTCCGCCGGCATCCAGGTGCGCATGATCACAGGCGACCATGCCGTGACGGCTGCTGCAATCGGGCAGGAACTTGGCATAACCGGAACGGCGCTCACAGGCGCGGAATTTGCCAAGATGCCGGACGATGAGCTTATCAACAGGCTCGACGAAATTGGCGTAGTGGCTCGCGTTGCCCCGGAAGACAAGATCCGGCTGGTCACATTGTTGCAGCGCAAGCAGAACATCGTAGCCATGACTGGCGACGGCGTTAACGATGCCCCAGCGCTGAAGAAGGCCGACATTGGTGTGGCTATGGGCATCACCGGCACCGAGGTCTCGAAGGGCGCGGCAGTCATGATCTTGACAGACGACAACTTCGCCACCATCGTGAAAGCAGTGGAATTCGGGAGGCATATCTACAACAGCCTGTCCAACTATGTGCGCTTCCAGATGGCACAGTTGGTAGCCTATATTCTCACCTACCTCCTGGCCGCCTTCTTTGCAGTGTTGGGTGGCATTCCATTCACGCCGCTCGTAGTCTTGTTCCTGAACTTCGCCATCTCGGTACCGCTGGCAATCGCGCTGGGTTTTGACAAGCCTGCGCCCGACCTGATGGAGCACAAGCCGCGGCCTCTCTCACAGCCTGTGCTCTCCCGAAGCCAGTGGGTCCGCATCTTCTTCATTGGATTAGTGACGGCGTTCATTACAGTAAGGCTAGAGGCCAATTACCAGGCACAGAGCGTGCCCCTGGCAACGTCGATGGGTTATGTCGCCCTTTCCCTCCTCAGCGTATCCATGGCCTTGAGCGCCCGCAGTGAAAAGGGCAGTGCCTTCAACCGGGACATCTTCCACGACCGAACCCAGCTGCTGCTCTATGGACTGGCCATTGCTTTCACAATTCTCGGCACTGAGCTCCCGATCCTGCAGCGTATATTAGGAACCGTATCTCTTAGCGGAAGACAATGGATTGAGTGCATTGGTGCTGCCGTTGTGCTGTTGCTCATCGACGAGGTAGTCAAGTTCTTCCTGCGACGAAGTGCCCACACGTCACCAGACGTTTCAGTCTCGGCTCAAGCGTCTGCGGCAGCAGATTGACCCCACTCGTATGCAGACTTGAGGGGTACGAAAGTATGGGCGGCAAATTGCCGCCCATACTCGTTTAAAATGGTGAATGCAGGGGTGCCGCTGCGGTGCTGCCGCGCATACCATGGGCTCGCCAGAGTGCTATTCGGATGATCGAGATTACTCCTCGAATCGGGATCGAAGAGAGCGAACTACACATCGACTTTATCCGTTCGTCTGGCCCTGGTGGTCAGAACGTCAATAAGGTCGCAACCGGAGTGCAACTGCGATTCAATATTGACGGCTCAAAGACCCTGCCGGACGACGTAAAAACGCGGCTGCGAGCTCTGGCGAAGAACCGGATTAACGACGCCGGCGACCTTGTCATAGAGGCGAAACGCTTTCGGTCCCAGGAGCAGAACCGAGCGGACGCAATCGCCCGCCTGGTCACATTGATCGGGAGAGCTGCCGAGAGACCGAGGGTGCGCAAGAAGACCAGGATCCCGGCTGCCGCCCGTGCAGCGCGCCTGGAAAAGAAAAAGCGCCGCGGTGAGATCAAACGCTCGCGGAAGCCAGCCCAAAAGGAAGCAGATTGATGCCAGCGATAGCGATCCGATGGCGTACTCGAAGTGGCGTCTATCGGAGGCGAGTTGTACACCGTCAGGTTGAGCAGGTTCACTGCCGGGTTGAGCTGTACAGCACCTTACTGAATCCAGCACGGAACGATATAAGTGGGATTTCGAATTTTCAGCCATCCGGATTGGATGCTGCGCCCGATCAGCGAGATTCGTGTACCGGTTCGGATCTTGTTAATAACAGCATAGCGATCGCCCAGCCAGGCACTCCGTACTGTGAATGACCAAGGACTCTCGAGACGATGCTCTTGTATCGGCCGGACAGGGTCCAGTTGGGATGATCGTGGATGCGCTAACCCTGAAGGCGGCGACCGGTGTCATCGCCTCTGAGATATGCTAAGCGGCCAGCGTTCCGGAGAACGCTGTAAGGATAATCACAGTGGACGGCACCGCCGTCATAGCGCTTCTGGGCGACCCGCAGGCTGCCACCGAAATTCCGATCAAGCCGGCAGTTATGACCAGTCGTCAATGGGACTGCATGGTGCCTCCGCGAGACATGACGAAGACCGGAGGTTTCAGGTATGGAGTGCGGCAGCGGCTGGGGCGCAGACGGCTTTGGACCGCCATCTGCCAACAGACCGGGCAGCGCCTCCCTGCTATTGTCCGGCGAGGCGATGTCCTATATAATGAGTCCCCATAGTTCCACAGTGTTCCTGCAGCAACCGAGGGTAGCGCGTCATGTCTGGGAGGCGGACGATGACGGAGAACGATGACAAGCCAACGGCTCCTTTCGACAACGGAGAGGCCAGCCCGCCGGATGGAGACGAAGCGTTCTTGATCGTGAATGGAGTTGATCTCTTCCCGATCAACCAGGCGGTGATCAGCATCGGCCGCCGCATCGACAATGCTCTCGTGCTCAACGATCCGCGCGTGTCGCGAGCGCATGCTGAGATACGCTGCTACCACGGGCGATTCGTGGTCTTTGACCTGGGATCTTCAGGCGGGACCTACTTGAACGGCCAGCGTGTCACCCATAGCGTGGTCTATGACGGCGACATTATTTCCCTGGCAGGCGTGCACCTCATCTTCCGGCAAAAGAACCTTCCCCGGCCGGACCTGAACAAGACGGCGACATTCTGAACCGTGACAAGAAGTGTGCCTGAGGCGTTGCCTCGGGCACACTGGCCCTACATTGCATCCCTGGGTGGCTATGGCTGACGAGCCGAATCTTGCCAGGCTCAGGCTACTTGCCGGGCATGACTACCCACATGATGATGTAAAGCAGCAAACCCGGAACACCGCCCGGCAGCAGCGCGATCAAGAAGGCGATCCGAAACCATGCCGAGCTCAGGCCAAAGAACTCACCCAATCCGCCGCAGACGCCGCCGATCATCCGGTCGCTGCGGGACCGACGCAAGCCATGCTTCTGTGTATCCATTTGTGCCTCCACAAGTCATTCACATCATGAACGCATACGCAGCAAGCGATTAGAAGTAGCAAGCCGTGCAACTCCCTCCTGTGGTTTCCTGCATACATCCCATGGCGCTGGCAGGTGCTGTTGCGCTGCTGATCGCGGCAGGGCTGCATGCCGCTCTTCTCCGGATACGTCGACGGCCTGCGCGGTGGCACGTCCTTCTGGCTTATCCAACGCTCATGTTGGTGAGTATCTGGCTGGGATGGTATCCTGCATCGCCACTGGGGTTTTCAACAGGCGCCATCCCGCTGCTCCAGGGGTATCGAATCCTACGGCCCCAGAGAGACGCCCAGCTTTTGAAGCCCCGGCAGGTGGTCCTGGCGGCGACGGGGATGACGATCGGAATTGAGCCGGTGCTGCTGCCGGGTCCTGTACGATGTACGTGGTCATCCACCACAGGCGCCGATATTGACGACCCCACCGGCTGCAACATTGCCTACGTTTCCACCTCCGGCGCGAGCTACGACTTTCTCAAGGTGCACATCACGCCCGCCTGTGGCATCCCTTCGATGACAGGGCAGCTGCATATAAGTATCCTGCCCTGATAAGTGCACTTTGCCGCACGAGTCCAGAGGTCAATGCCTATTTGTTGCCGGTGAATTTAACAGTACCAACGCCACTCACTGACTTCGTCACGGAAGCCGATCCTGAGTAGGTCACAGAGCCCACCCCGTTGACCGTAGCGACGAGCGTATGGTCCGCCCAAACATCGGCGCCGCCGAGTCCATCGAGCGTGACGACCACATCCTGTGCCTTGAGCCCTGCGCCTTTGAAGTTCCCAACCCCGTCCACTTGCACGCTCAGGTGCTGCGCTGTGCCGGTCGCTTCCATGGAGCCGACCCCGCTCAAATGGGCGTCCAGGGTGTCCAGAGTGAGCCTTAGCAGCCTCATATTCCCAGCTCCGTCTAATCTAGCGTCAAGTCTCTGAGCCTTGAGAGCATCCACCTGCACTTCTCCGGCAGCGTTGAAATCCAACTCCGTTAGGTCCTTCACCGTAACAGATATGTTCACCGGATGCGTGGGTGCAATGTTGGTGCGATGCCCCCGTACGCTATCAATAACGAGCGTGTGGTCAACCACCTCGGTGCTGATCGCAGCCACCACGTTGTCTTCCGCCCGGATGGTCACCGCCTCGGTGCGGCCCTGCTTGATCGAGACTTGTGCTGGGTAGTCGACGTGAATGGCATTGAAATCCTGCACGGTACGGCTTTCCGTAACCACGCGGCCTGACCCGCGCTCCACTGGAACAGCGAAGTTGAACGCGTTCCCGAATTCCTGCAGAGGCAGCTGAGTCCAGCCAAGCCGGTCAGCAAAGACAACGGACAGGAAGAGGCAACCGACGACCAGCACGCTGATCAGCATGCCTGCATAGCGCCAGTAGGGGCGAAGCAATAGGGCGACACCCGCGGCGATCAAGAGCAGGGGCCACACATAGGCGAGCGCCCAAAGATTAGATGGCGGGATCAGGCCCATCTCGATCAGGATCCATAACACCCCCGCTGCAATAAGCACCAGTGGCCAAAAGATTCGATATCTTCGTTCCATTTTGAGACTCCTGCCTGCAGGTTGGAAGGCGATCCGGGCGGGAAAGAGAACCGATACTATCAGCAACGTGTGCGCCGGGCCGGCTCAGCGGCCACCTACCAAGTATAGTCCAGGCATGATTACCATGATCGGTACCTGCCCGCTACGCAGACCCTATTAGATAAATACGCACGAGAGATGCGACAGTTGCAGGCGAAATGCAGTATGTTCCAGCTATAATGGGCGGGCATATCGTGCGGAGGGCGCACCTTGCAAGCTGGGACCGGAATCCTATTTCCGCCTTCATCCGTATAGGTTAACCTTGTGAGCCGAAGAACGCTGGGACTCGTGAGCGGCCTGCTGGCCGCGGCGATCTGGGGGGGTATGTACGTGGTAAGCAAGGTGGTGCTGAACGTTGTGCCACCCTTCGCGCTGATCACTTCCCGTTTGGTATTGGGCAGCCTCGCGCTGGGACTCATGATCGCGTTCCGCGGCGGGCTGCACTCAAGTCGCCGACAATTCTGGCGGGTGTTTGGTGTGGGCGTCATCGGCTACGGCATCTCCCTCGGATTTCAATTCGTGGGAACGAAACTTTCCACGGCGGCCAATGGCTCGTTGGTCACGTCCACCACGCCGGCTTTCGTCCTCATGTTCGCATCCATCATCCTGAAGGAGCGCATCACAGCTCGTAGGATCGCCGCACTAGCAATTTCGACCGTGGGCGTCATCGCGGTGATCGACCCACGGACCGCCCGCGTGGAGCCAAGCCTTTTCCTGGGCAACATGGCGCTGCTGGCAGCGGCGCTCACGTGGGCTCTCTATTCTGTCCTGATCCGCCTCGTGACGCGGGACCTGCAGGTCCTGACGGTCAGCCTGATCGCATTCATGGGCGGCCTACCCATCTCGGTGTCAGCGGGCCTATGGGAAGCATCCCACATTGGCATCGGGCCGATCACACCGGGCATCGTGGCAGGGATCCTTTTTCTAGGAATCATCGCGACAGCGCTAGCAATGTCTCTGTGGAACAACAGCTTCGCTCTGCTGGATGCGAACCTGGCATCGCTGACTTTCTTTGCACAGCCGGTCGTCGGCAGCTTGCTGGGCTGGCTGTTCCTGCGGGAATCGATCACGCCATTGTTCCTATTCGGGGGAATCTTAATCGCGCTGGGGCTCGTGATAGCAAGCAGGGAAACTGGGTCTTGACAGCGGCCAGTTTAGTGCCTATACTGACTAAGTAACACGTGTTACCTGCGAGCTGCCCTCTTGCCTTCTTCGAAGCGCTCTACCAGTCAGGACGTCGCCGATCTGGCAGGTGTATCCCGCACCACGGTCTCGTTCGTGTTGAATCGACTGGAGGGCGTCAACATTAGCGAGAGCACACGCGAGCGGGTCTGGGAAGCCGCGAGAAAACTCAATTACCACCCTAACGCAAGCGGGCGCAAGCTCGCCAGTGGGAAATCGAACACGCTGGGGCTGGTCTTGTGCCAATCCCCCGAACAGGTTTTTGCCGATGCATTTCTGCCGCGTGTGATCGTCGGCGTCGAGCAGGCAGCTATGCAGGACAGCTTCCATGTACTGCTCAAGCCCGTGGCTCCGGACGACATGACCGGATACGCGCGCCTGATCCGCGAGAACCATGTGGACGGGATCATCCTTTCCGGTCCGCGCCAGGACGACGTGGAGATAATCCGGCTGCACAAGGAAGGCGTGCCCATCATGCTGATGGGGCAATTGCCCGAGAGCGAGATCGGATTCGTGGACGTCAATGCCATCGAAGGCGCCGAGATAGCAGTGGAACATCTGCTGGAAACCGGCCACCAGCGCATCGGGATGATCACGAATGCCCCCCTGTCCTATACCTCCGCGCAACAGCGACGGCTGGGTTACCTCCAGGCGCTGGAGAAAAGGAATATTGCGCCGGATTTGGCGTTAATCAAGGAGGGAAATTACACCCCCGCGAGCGGTTATCATGCCATGAAAGAACTCCTGTACGAATCGCCGCGCCCCAGCGCGTTATTCATTGCCAGTGATGTGGTCGCGGCGGGGGCAATGCTGGCGGCGAAGCGGGCCGGCCTGCGCATACCGCAGGATTTGGCCTTCGTGGGTTTCGACGATATTCCGATGGCAGAATTCATGGACCCTCCACTTTCGACAGTACGTTTGCCTGCTTACGACCTTGGTTGGGCCGCAAGCGACCGATTGATCAGGCTGATGCGCGGCGAAGGGTTGGATCAGGGTGGCGTTTTCCTGGAGTCACAACTCGTCATCCGAGAATCGTCGTTAGCTGCGTAGCGAAATATGCTTTCTTCATCCGATTCGTGCGAGCGCACACTAACACGTGTTATTCATGAGAGAGGAGGTGATTCTCAGAACAACAGTCCTTCTTTACCGTCAGACAAACTTTAGAGAGAACACAAGGAGAAGAAAGATGAATAGTTTTCGCAAGCTGCTTGCACTGTTGATGTTTGCATCGCTCTTACTGGCAGCGTGCAGCTCGACGCCGACGCCAGCCCCGACAGAGCCGCCTGCTCCAACGCAAGCTCCGGCGGCGACGCAGGCGCCAGCCGCAACGCAAGCTCCGGCCGCTACCCAGGCATCCACGGGGGGTATCGATTGCATGGGAGCCAAATCAGGCGACACGATCAGCCTCCTTTATCAATGGTCAGGAACTGAAGAGGAGAACTGGAACAAGATCGTCAAACCTCTAGTGGATGCCTGCGGCATAGTCTTGAAACCAGAATCCAGCCGTGACCAGGCCCTGCTTGGAACACGCGTGGACGCCGGCACCCCTCCGGACATTGCCTTCTACAATGTCGCGCAACTGATCCAGTACCAGTCCAAGCTTCAAGATCTGACTCAACTGGGAGTCCACGCAGAGAACTACTCCGATGCGTGGAAGAAGTTGGGCTCCGTCAATGGAAAATGGGTTGGCCTGCCCGTGAAGTCCGACACCAAGACGATCGTATGGTATGACCCCACGAATTTCCAGGCAGCCGGCTACCAGGTACCCACCACTTGGGCTGACTTGGACACCTTGGTCGAGAAGATGGTTAGCGACAAGCAGGTCCCGTGGTCGATGGGCTTCGAGTCAGGCGACGCCACCGGCTGGACCGGCACCGACTGGATCGAAGACATCCTGCTCGTCACCAAGGGCCCGGATTTCGTCAACGGCATCATTGACGGATCCGTGCCGTATAACGATCCGGCGGTCAAGGACGCCTACACGATGTACGGAAAATGGGCGACTGATGAGAAGTACACTGTCGGCGGGGCAAAGGGAACTGTGTCAACTGCCTTCCTGGACGCCATCTACAAGCCATTCGCCGATCCGCCGGAGGCCATGATGGTGAAACAGTCAGGGTTCGCGGCAGGAGCGATTGCAGCGCAGTTCCCCAGCCTGAAATATGGTACTGACTACGGATTCTTCCAGCTTCCTGGTGCACAGGGGTTGCAGATCGGCGCCGACTGGATGATGGCCTTCAACAGCACGCCAGCCGTCAAAGCCTTGGTGGCCTACCTGAGCAGCACCCAGGGCGGGCAGGCATGGGCGGAAGCCGGATTCGACCTGTCCCCGAACATGGGAAGCGCCGGTCACTATGCGGATCCCGCGGCCGCCGACAAGGCCAAGCTCCTAGGAAGTGTTCCCGCCGTCGTGGCAGACATTGGCGATACCATTCCTGGCGGCTTTGGCTCGGCTGAGTTCAAAGGCGTCGCGGACTATATCAACGGCGGAAACCTGGATAACATCCTCGCCGCAGACGCTGC
>DATKAF010000353.1:0-25369 GCA_035498395.1 Anaerolineales bacterium | reverse complement strand
GCCTTCCCCGGCGATGTTGTTCATGGCATCCGCGATGTACAAAAAGTGTTCGAAGAACTTAGTGGCGATGTCCTCGTAGGCGGGGTCATCGACCGCCAGTTCCATGGCGATCGTCAGCATGCTAAGACAGTACATGCCCATCCAGCTTGTCCCGTCACTCTGCTCGATGTGCTCTCCCGAGGGCAGCGGGCTGTTGCGGTCAAAGACGCCGATGTTATCCAGGCCAAGGAAGCCGCCCTGGAAGACGTTCATGCCCTCCGCATCCTTGCGGTTGACCCACCACGTGAAGTCGAGGAGCAGCTTGTGGAACATCCGCTCCAGGAAGGAATGGTCGCCCTTGCCGCGCGCGGCCTGGTCGATCTTGTAAACGCGCCAGGTGGCCCATGCGAGCACCGGCGGATTGGCGCTGCTGAAGTCCCACTCGTAACCCGGTGTCTGCCCGTTCGGGTGCTGGTACCATTCCCGGCCCAGGAGGCGCAACTGCGCCTTCGCGAAGTCCGGGTCCACCAGCGCCAGAGCGATGCAGTGAAAGCCGAGGTCCCACGAGGCGAACCACGGGTACTCCCACTTGTCGGGCATCGAGATCAGATCGTAGGTATTCAGCTCGCGCCATTGGTGGTTGCGGCCGCGCTGGCGTTCCTGCGGGGGCGGCGGTTGCAGCGGATCGCCAGTCAGCCACTTTTCCACGTCGTAATGATAGAACTGCTTGGACCACAGCAGGCCCGCAAATGCCTGCCGCTGGATGTTGCGCTCGTCATCGTTCAGCGAGGCCGGCTGCAATGCTTCGTAGAAGGCGTCGGCCTCCGCGTGGCGCAGATCGAAGACCTCGTTGAAATGCTCGAAGGGATCCTGCGCGCCCGGGCTGCTTCGCCGCAGGCGCAGCCTGACCTTGCATGAGCCGCCCGCCGGGATGTCCCGCGAGTAGAGTGCGGCGGCCTTTGTTCCGGTACGACCGGGGTTTACGAGATCGCCGCGCCCGTGGGTCAGGTACTCGTGAAATGCATCCTTCACGTAAGGAGCGGCATTTCTCCCGGCGAACAATCTCTCCACGTTGGTTTCATTGTCAGTGAACAGCAGATCGTCAGCCGCCTCACAGCACAGTTCATAGGCACCCAGTGTTTCGTGCTCGCAGCGTATCACGCGCCGGTCTGGATGCAGCGGAGACGAAGCATCCTGCGCGCGGGGGCGAGCCGGGCTCTCATCCTCCCACCCCCAGCTCCAAGTGTTACGGAACCAGAGCGTTGGGAGCAGATGCAGCGGCGCGGGGTCGGGTCCGCGGTTAAACGCGGAAATCCGGATCAGAACATCCTCCGCTTCCGCCTTGGCGTACTCCACGAAGATGTCGAAGTAGCGGTCAACCTGGAAGACCCCCGTATCGATCAGCTCGTATTCGAGATCTGTCCGTCTGCGCGCCCGACTGGTATCCACCAGGTCTCCATAGGGAAAAGCCTGCTGCGGGTACTTATAGAGCATCCGCATGTACGAGTGGGTGGGCGTCGAATCTAGGTACCAGTAGTACTCCTTGACATCCTCCCCGTGATTCCCGTGCGGACCGTCGACGCCGAACAGCCGTTCCTTGAGGATCGCGTCCCGCCCATTCCACAGGGCCAATGCGAAGCACAAGCGCTGCTCGCGGTCGCAGATCCCGCCGAGGCCGTCTTCACTCCAACGATAAGCGCGTGAGCGTGCCTGGTCGTGCGTGAAGTAATCCCAAGGCTGACCGTCCGCGCTGTAGTCCTCGCGTACCGTGCCCCAGGCGCGCTCCGCCAGGTAAGGCCCCCAGAGCTTCCACTCCGGACCGCTGCCGTTCAGCCGCTCGTGCTCCGGGTTCCGCTGCATCCGTCTCGCCTCTGATTGTGCCGCGAGTTGCCCTGTTTTCCCGTCGTGTACGGGAAGAGTATTGACATTCGCCGCAAAATGATTATAATTAGAACATATGTTCTCATGCCCGAGACCCGGTACCTACAAAGTCAGCAGAATGAGGTGCATGCCATGAATGATACCAACGATCTGGCTCTGCAATTCGAGACCCTGGCCAAGCTCCGCCCGGAGCCTGCTTCACGGGGGGATGGCAACCGCCCCGGGTTGGGGCAGACACTGAGAGCCGTTGCGCCCCTGCCTCGTGGGGCATTGTTCCTCGGGGTGGCGGAGGACGGCCTGCCGGTCCTTCTCAACCTCGAGGATCCCGTTCCAGGTCCTCTGCTCGTGGCGGGGGACTCCGGCAGCGGCAAGACGCTCCTGCTCAGAATGGTCGCGGAGGCTATTGCTGCGACCTATGATGCTGATTCGGTGCGTTTTGCTGTCCTCGCCGATACCGCATCGGAGTGGGAAAACGCTTCCACCGCTCCCAATTGCGAGGGCATCCTGGCGTTCCAGCAGCCGCTGACGGCGAACTACGTGGGCTCGCTCGTGCACTGGGCACACACGAACCAGCGCGGGCGCGATTACGTCGTGCTGCTCATCGATGGGCTCGAGAGTCTGCAGGCCGATCCGTCATTGCACCAGTGGATCCGGTGGCTCCTCCTGCGCGGACCGGCTCGCCGAATCTGGCCGATCGTCACGGTCAAGGCGACGCGTGCGGCTTCTGTAGCCGATTGGCTGCCGTCATTCCGGACCCGTCTGTGCGGCCACATTGCGCCGGACCGTGATCTGGCGCTTATTACCGGACCTACCGATGCCCACTTTGATGGACTGCAGAAGGGAAGCCAATTTGCGATGCGGGAGGGGCGGGGTTGGCTGCCGTTCTGGCTGCCCGCCGTGGACTGAAACATAATGCTCCCGGCCGCGTTGGTTCGTCTCTCGATCAGGTCGCGGCCGGGTGAAGGAGTTTGGAATGCATATCGGAATGCTCTGGTTCGACAACACGCCCGATGTGAGCCTGAAGGTGCGCATCGAGAAGGCTGCGGACTATTATCGTCGCAAGTATCATCAGGAGCCAAACCTGTGCCTGCTGAATCCGTCCATGCTGGAGGCCGCAGGCGGCCGTGGGAAAGGAGGGGGAGGGCTGCCGGAACTGACCGGCATGACGGTCCGCGCTTATGCTCCTGTGTTACCCGGTCACCTGTGGATCGGTCTGGAGGAGAACAACTAGCATCGAAAGGCGCGCTGCCTAGCCGGCGGCTACCACGAATGCCACAGCCTGACTCGTGCTGTGGCTGATACTTACCGACCAGGTGACGAGTCCCAGTGCTTTCGCTTTCTGCTCCGCGGCTCCGTACAGTGTGAGTCGCGGAGCGTTTTGCTCATCCCCCAGGATCTCAATCTCGCGCCAGGCGACCTCTCCGATGCCGCAGCCGAGGGCCTTTGCCACGGCTTCTTTCGCGGCGAATCTCCCGGCCAGAGACTCGGGGTCGCTGCCAAGTTGTGCGAGTTCGGCGTGCGTATAAACGCGGTCCAGATAACGGGAACCGTGCCGGTGGATGACCTCTTCGATGCGGCCGATCTCGATCAGATCGACTCCGGTGCGCAGGATCATGTCTCGGTGCTTCAGGGGCCGGCGATGGCGATCGCAAGGCGTTGCGGATCGATGTACTTGCGGGCCACGTCTAGGACCTCGTCCCTTGTGACGGATCGGACCTGGCCATCATAGCGTCGATAGTAATCGAGCCCGAGGCCGTAACGCTCCATGTTGATCAGGGCGCCGGCGACGCCGGCGTTTGACTCAAACGACAGAGGCAGCCGGCCAATGAAATTGGCCTGACTGTCCTCGAGCTCCTCGGGCCTCACGCCGTCCTTGACGAACTGCTCAAGCTCCGCGATGACGATGTCTGTCGCCTTGCGGACATTGGACGGGTTCACCCCGGCGCTGACCGTCCACGATCCAGGCCCGATGCCCGCACTTAGGTTCGAGTAGGCATAATAGGCCAGCCCGGATGTCTCACGCACGGCCTTCCCGATCCGGCCCATCATGCCGAATTGACCAAGCACCGAGTTCCCCAGCGATGCCGCAAGGAAGTCTGGGTCCATCCGGCGCGGCCCATTGGTCCCGATGATGAGATCCGACTGCGATTTGCCCGCGATCGGATGGTGGCGCTTGACGGTTCGGCGGAGCAGCTTCACGGGGGGCAATACCGGGAGGCGCTGCTGGTTGGAATTCTTCCAGCTGCCCAGCGCGCGGCGAACCGCGGCGGCGGCCCGCTCGGGCTTTACCGCGCCAACCACCACGATGACCATTCCGCTCGGGCCGAACGCCCGCCGGTGGTACTTGACAAGGTCACCGCGCGTGATGGCCTTGATGGTGGTCGGGTTGCCATCCTCCACCCGGGCATATGGGTGACCGCTATACAGGATCTCATCGAAGGTGATGTCGGCCATGTCGGCAGTATCCTGCTCGCGGATCGCCAGGCCCGTCAGCAGGTGATGACGCAGTTTCTCCACCTCGGAGCGCGGGAAGGTTGGCTCGCGCATCGTTTCCGATAGCAGGTTGAGCACCAGCGGCAGGTCCTCCACCAAGGCATGGGCGTGAAACCCGGTGGAGTTCATGCCGGAGTCAAACCCGAGGCTTGCGCCAACCGCTTCCAGGTCGTTGTAGAGCTCATCGAAGCTGTGGCGGCCCGTGCCTCGCATGAGGGCCGAGGTGGCAAAATCGGCAAGACCCAGTTTGTCCTCCGGATCCATCAGGCTGCCCGCCTGGATGTACCCGCTTACGGTGACCGACGGGCTGCTGAAGTTCGAGCGCGCCAATATGACGATGCCGTTTGGCAGCACCTCCCGGTGGATGTCGTCGGGGCCGGGGAGGGAATGATGATCGGTGTGGAGCTCAGTTGGATGACTTGTCATTGCGTCTGTCCATCCCCGGTCGGCATATAGACGCCGACGACGCGAGCCTGCGGCCGCAGATACTGGCGCGCCACGCGCTGGACATCCTTCGGAGTGACCCTGGCGAGGTTTTCCAGGTAGCTTTCAAACCAATCGTAGGCAGCGAACATCTCCGCGTAACCGAGCCAGAATGCCTGATTGGTGATGTTTTCGGTCCCAAAGGCGAAATTGGCGCGAGCCTGCTTGATGGCGCGCCGGATCTCGTCCCGTGTGACCGGCTCCTCCTGGATCAGCCGGATCTGCTCGTCCATCGCCGAAAGCGCCTCTTCCGGCTTGCGTTTGGGGTGAATGGTCAAGGACAGGTAGTACAGGAAGGGATCAACGGTTGCATTGGCGCCGCCGGAAAAACCGACCACGTACTGCTTATCGACCAGTGTCCGGTACAGCCGCGAGGTCTTGTTGGAGATGCCGCCCCCGCCGAACATGTTCAAATTGCTGGGCCCGGCCATCAGGCTGTCCAGGACGGTCAATGGGAAGAAATCCGGGTCGGAAGCAGATGGAAAGCGATACGCAGCCTGCAGATAAGCCGTCTGCCCCGGACCTTCGATGGTTATACGCGTCTCGCCGCGCTGTTCCGGCTCCGGACGAGCGAGGCGCGGCGGCACTTCACCCGCTGGGATCGCCCCGAATAGCTCCGTGATGCGTGCAAGCATCTCGCTCGTATCGAAATCACCCGCGATGCCCATGACGGCATTATTCGGGACGTAGTAAGTCCGATAATGACGGTAGAGGTCGTCGCGGTGCAGGCTCTTCAGGTCTGCCATGTCGCCGATGACTTCATGGTGATAGGAGTGCACGCGGAACGCGGCCTGCTGCACTGCCTCTCCGAGCAGGAACATCGGTTCATTCTCGTTGCCTTCGCGCTCGGAGATCACAACCGTGCGCTCGGAGGCGAATTCCTTCTCGTCGAAGGCGCTGTTCACCATGCGGTCGGCTTCGAGCCGCAGCGCCAGGTCGATCTTGTCGGCGGGCATCGTCTCAAAGTACGTGGTCCAGTCCAGGAAGGTGAATGCGTTGCGCATCCCACCGTCGCGGGCCACTGCCTTGTCCATGAGCTCGGCCGGGTAGTTCGGCGTGCCTTTGAACTGCATGTGCTCGACCAGGTGAGAGATACCGGTAAGAGGCGGTACTTCGTCGCGTGAGCCCACCCGATACCACACCCACGAGGACACAATGGGCGCCGTATGCAATTCCTTGAGCAGCACGGTCATGCCATTTGCGAGAGTGGTCTTGGTGAAGGTCGTTGGCATAGGGCTGGATTATAAGCGATAAAGGAGGATGGCTATTTGCAGACGGCATCCCCGCTCAAGGTTTGGGCGGACGGCGCGACCATGCAGTAGAGGGGACGGATCGTGTCTTGCAGGCCCTGGATCGACGGGTGCAATTCCGTATCGTGCACTGCGATATCGACAGGCACGTTCATGCTCACGGGGACCTGCCCTTGCACCGGCAGCGCAAAGTTGAGGTCGACGTCCAGGGATGTGCCCGCTGGCAGCGTCACGGAGGCCGGCGCGTCGATGTTCAATGCCGGGGTCGTGATGCGGACGTGGGCCCCGGGAATCGTCACGGCGTGCGCCAGTGAGATGGCAGTCGTCGTCTGGACCGGCACGGATAGATCCAATGGAATGTTCGCCTGTACCGGGATGCTGGTCTTGATGTGCGCCGCATCCATCAGCTCGAAGTTGGAGTAAAGGCCGCCGAGTACCCCGGTCCCAAGCCCGGAGGCATTCAGGCTGCGCATGTTTCGAAGGATCACGACCACGAGGACAACCATGGCGATATTGAACAGCAGCGAGATGATGCTGGCTGTGGTCCAGAAGGCCGGCATCAGGCGGTTCGGTTCCTTCTGCTCCGGCTGCCGGGGGATCGGCTCTGCCTTGACATCCACCACGGTCGTCTGAACCGGCCTAGTTTCCGGCGGCAAGGGCTGCGGTAAATTCAGGCTCGGCGTATGTGTGCTCTTCGGATACCTGCGCGGAGCGATTGCTCCGCCTTCCTTCTTCTCATCCGCCGAGATTATGTTTCGGAACCGATCAGCAGGGCTTCCTCTGTGCTCTTCATTCGGAGTGCTCATGGGACCTCCACAGGAGCAGGATCAGGCGCTACAGCGGTCTAATCTTAACATATCTGGTTTCCACGGAAGCATGGCTGTTATCAGTTTGGAAGCATCGGAAGGGGCCGGTTATATTCCCTGCGAAGAATCGTTATGTCACGCAGGAGGAGCGAAACGGTGCCCGCGGACGGCTACCCTCACGGTAATCTGCGCAAATCTGTGCGCAGCAGGGCTGTGGCGAGCGGCGCGAGTGGTCAGACGAAGCGGTACCAAGGGGCTTAGTGCCTTTCTGCTTGTCTGGCTCTTCCTTTTCTAATATAATCTACGCGCTTTACAGGCATATGGAACCGGAGGATGAGTGTCTGAAGAAAAGAATCATTTTGTCGCGGTGATCGGCGCAGGCCCGGCGGGCCTTTTCGGCGCGCGGGAGTTGGCAGTGGGCGGCGCGCAGGTGGTCCTCTTCAACCGCGACATCAAGCCCGGCGGATTGGCTGAATACGGCATCTATCCGGACAAGCACACCATGAAGGGCGGTCTCCGCAAGCAATTCCACCAGGTCTTGGACAATCAGAACATCACCTATTATGGGAATGTGAAGATCGGGGCCCAGGGCGATCTGTCGCTGGACGACCTGCGCTGCCTGGGTTTCCAGGCCTTGTTGGTCACCGCGGGCGCACAGGGAACCAAGTGGCTCGGGCTGCCGGGTGAGAACCTGCGCGGCGTCTATCACGCTAAGGATGTGGTGTACTACTACAACAGACTGCCGCCGTACAGCCAGTGGGCGTTCCATTTTGGCAAGCGGTGCGCCATTATCGGCGCGGGCAATGTCATGGTCGATATCGCGCGCTTCCTAATCCGTGAAAAGAAGGTGGATGAGGTCATCTCCGTTGTCCGCCGCGGCCCGGGAGAGGTCAATTTCACCAAGGAAGAGATGAAGCACATCGTTGCCAACCTCGACCTGGCTGCCTTCGAAACGGAGCTGCGACGCGTGCTGCCGGCCCTCGAAGCAGTGAGTGAGACCTCGGATGTGGGACGCCAGAAGGTGCTCGACGCGCTGCCCAAGGCAGACCCCAAGTTCGCCGACACGCGCTTCCGGTTCGAGTTCCTGACCTCCCCGGTGGGCATGCTGGGCGAGGATGGCGTCTTGACCGGCCTGGAGGTCGAGGACAATATCCTTGTCCAGAAGGATGGCGACCTAAAGGCAAGGGGAACGGGCCACAGGCGGGTCATTGCAGTGGATACTGTCATCTTTGCGATCGGCGACCGGGTGGACGCGTCAGTGGGGCTGCCGGTCGCCTCCAATGAGTTCATCAAGAATCCGGCGCCCCGCTTCCCGGTGGAGAGCACCTCCTATGAGGCGTTCGATCCGACCAGCAACGCGCCCATCGCGGATGTCTTTGTGGGCGGCTGGTCACGCCAGGCCAGTGAGGGGTTGGTGGGCGTGGCCCGCAAGGATGGCACCAACGCGGCGCGGGCCGTACAGCAATACTTGCAGACTCTGCCGACTGCGATGCCAAACCTCGACGAGGTGGGCAAGAAGATGAAGAGCCTGGGGAAGCCGATCATCACGAAGGATGAACTGCACCGGCTGGAGTCGATGGAAGCTGCAGAGGCCCAAAAGCGAGGCGCGGAGGAATTCAAGTTTGCCAGCAACGAAGAGATGTTGCAGGCCCTGGGGCTGGAAGAAACAGCGGTCAACAGCGCACACTGATCCGTGGCCGCAGGCATGATCCTGGCAGGAGGCGATCGGTACTAGAAGCCGTTCGCCTCTTTTGTTGTCCGCGCAGATGAGCTTTGGCTGCCCGATTCCACGGAACATGTTGTATGATCTGTGGGGCGGCTCCGGCTGCCATGTCGTGGAAGAGGCTACCGATGCCCAAGCGAGACCTGGTATTTCAGAATCCCATGATGAACGGTGCCGGCGCGTTGGGGTTTGCGCCCGATCTGCGCGGGCCGGTACCCTGGGCGGAGCTTGGCGCCTTCATCACCAACCCGATATCGCTGCGATCCCGCCGGGCTGCGGCGGCTCCGGCCTTGCTCGAATTTCAGGGAGGGTTTCTACTTCACACGGGGCTGCCCAACCCGGGTTTCCGGTCTGTGATACGTCAGTATGCCCGTCGATGGAAGGATGCGCCGATGCCGGTGATCGTTCACTTGCTGGCAGATCGGCCGGACGAGACGCGACGGATGGTACAGGCGCTCGAGGGGGCTGAAAACGTCATGGCCGTTGAGCTGGGCTTCGCGCCGCTGCTGGCGGGCGACATCATCCTGCTGGTGGTCGAGATGTGCAGCGGTGAGCTGCCGCTGATTGTCTCGCTGCCTGCAGAGCAGGTCTTGGAGTTGGGGAGCCGGGCCCTACAGTCAGGGGCAGCAGCCCTGAGTATCGCACCGCCGCGAGGAGCCATCTCACGGGATGGCGCACTGGTCACGGGACGGCTATTCGGGCCGTCATTGCTGCCGCGGACATTGGACGTGGTGCATTCTGCTGCACACTCAGGCTTCCCCGTCATCGGCGCAGGCGGCATTTGCTCCAAGGCCGATACCGATGCCATGCTGGCAGCCGGTGCGCTGGCGGTGCAGGTAGACTCGGCGCTGTGGCTTCCGCGGGCGCTTCCTCAGGAATGATAAAAGGACCTCGTCGAATGACGAGGTCCCTTGTGTCTTAGGTCAGGGTGACTTACAGGATGCGAACGTCAGCAGCCTGCAATCCCTTGGGGCCCTTCTCGATGGTGAATTCCACCTTCTGGCCTTCGGTGAGATTGCGGAATCCCTCTGCCTGGATCGCGCTGTAATGAACAAAGACGTCCGGGCCGCCCTCGCGAGCGAGGAAGCCGTAACCCTTGTCCCCATTGAACCACTTGACCGTACCGACGACACGTTCCGACATTTTGCCTCCTTATGGCAACAAAAAAAGAAGAATTGTATTGATGTAGTACGTATTCATCGGCGGTCAAAAAAAAGAACAGCCCAAAGCGGATTTGCTTTGAGCCGTCGCCTTCACTTCCAACGAAAACCTACTTGCATCCTACGAGCCGCAACTTTATCAGGGAAGTGGATTTTCGTCAAGAGGAATTTACCGCTCCAGCCAGAGGGTGACAGGTCCGTCATTGTGGATCTCGACCTGCATATGGGCCCCAAACCGGCCTGTTTGAGTGGGCACGCCCTGGGCCTGCAGCATCTTGACGAAATACGCTACCAGCGGCTCGGCGAGCTCGGGCAGGGCGGCATCGATGAACGAGGGGCGGCGGCCCTTGCGCGCATCTGCATATAGGGTGAACTGGGAGACCACGATCGCTTCACCCTGCACATCCAGGATGGAGCGGTTCATCATGCCCTGCGCGTCCTCGAATATCCGCAGGTTGGCGATCTTCTCCGCCAGGAATGCGGCCTGCGTTTCCCCATCTTGTTGACCGATCCCGAGCAAGATCAGCAGCCCTGCACCGATCTGCGAGATCACCTGCCCATCGACCGTCACGCTGGCTCTGGAAACACGCTGCAAGAGGGCGCGCATGGGACTTGAACAGGTGGAAACGTCTAGGGCAACTGCACGGCAGCGCGGACTTCTTCCATGGTCTGACGGGCAATGCCGCGCGCCCGCCGCGCGCCGTCATCCAGGATCTCGGCCACCGCATCCGGCTTGGATGCGATCTCGGCCCGCCTGGTGCGGAATGGCTGAAGGTGTTGATTCAGGTTCTTGGCGTACAGCGTCTTGCACTGCACACAGCCAATGCCGGCGCGGCGGCACTCGATATTGACCATTTCCACGTCAGCTTGCGGTGAGAAGATCTTATGCATCGTGTAGACATTGCAGATGTCCGGATTACCCGGGTCGCTGCGGGTCACGCGGGCCGGGTCGGTCATCATCTCCAGCACCCGTTTCTTCGTCTCCTCGGGCGTGGCCGCGAGCTCGATGTGGTTGTTCAGGCTTTTGCTCATCTTCTCTTTGCCGTCGATGCCGAGCACCTTTGGGACCTCCGTGTTCTTCATCTGAGGCTCGACCAGGACGTGTGTGTGGTAGCGGTAATTGAAGGAACGGACGATCTCGCGGGCGAACTCCAGGTGCGGCGCCTGATCCACGCCGACCGGCACAACGTCGGTCTTGTAGAGCACGATGTCCGCCGTCATGAGGACAGGATAGCCGACGAGCCCGTAGTTGACGTTGTCGGGCTGCTGGCGGATCTTTTCCTTGAAGGTGGGGAGTTCCGTGAGCTTTCCGAGCGGAGCGACCATGGAGAGGATCGTGTGCAGCTCGGTAACTTCCGGGACGTGGGACTGGATGAAAATGATGGATTCGTCCGGCCGAATGCCTGCCGCGAGCCAATCCAGTGCCATCTCCAGCGTGTTTTGCCGCAGGTTTTCCGTGTCCTCGACCGTTGTCAGCGCATGCAGATCAACGATGCAATAAACGCATTCGTAGTCGTCTTGCAGGGAGACATAGTTCCGGATGGCGCCCAGATAATTGCCGAGATGCTGGCGCCCCGTAGGGCGGGCGCCGGAAAACACGCGTCCCTTCTTTGCCATTCCTGTTCCTCTTGGAATACCGAAATAGGAGGTCGGCCGCAGACTGGTTGGCCTGGCTCCGGTCTGCCGATCAGCTTTCGACCATCTTGTTGATCAGGCCAACAACCTCACCCGGCTGCACGTGCCGTTTGGTCTCGAGCTTTGAATAGAGCAGCTTGCCGTTCACGGTGACCTCGAAGCGGCCGCCGTCGGAGGGCACGAGCGTCAGGCTCTCCGTCATATGTTCGAATTGCTTGAGCAACTCGCCTGCCAGGCCCACGGCCCGGTCCGTGTAGTGTCAGACTGCACAGTAGACGATCTCGATCTTCAGCATAACCTCTCCCACCCGGCGGTATGGACGCCGGAATCAGCGCATAACGTTAGAAAATTATAACATGCGGCGTCTGAGGCTATGCTTTCGGGCCAGGAACGGCTATAATGAAACCCGCTGGCTGGAAACGAGGTAAGGAGTACGTAATGCCCATCTACACTTATCGCTGCGAATCGTGCGGGGTGCAGTTCGAACGAGAGCAATCGTTTAGCGATGCGCCACTCAAGATCTGCCCGGAATGCCGGAAAAAGAGCCTCAAGAAGGTGATTTCCCCGGTCGGTGTGATATTTAAGGGCTCGGGCTTCTATGCCACCGATCACAAGTCTCCATCCGGCACTGGCTCCAGCACCCCTGCGAAGAAGGACGATGCAAAGCCTGAGAAGAAAGCGGAAAGCAAGCCCGCAGAAAAGGGCGATTCGTAGCCAGACGCTTTACAAGCTGTATCAGGCGGCCGACCCCTCAAGGATCGGCCGCTTTTGTTTTGTCCGGTACTGACGCCTCAATCCCTGGCGGCACGCCCGATCATGCCGAGGTGTGTATGCTGGAACGAATCCCCGTATTTCAGGCCATAACCCAGGGCGCGATCGAAACTGGAATGGGCAAAGCCGATGAGAGCGGCCGCCTGAACCCACGGCAGGCCGAATATGCCGCCCAGAATGTAGAGGCCGATGGTCACAGCCCGATGATGGACCAGGTTGTAGACGAGGGCGCCTGTGCCCGGTCCGAACAAGTAGCCAACCATGCTAACATCGGGCACGAGTATCAGCACGAAGAACCACCACCACGCCACGGGCAGTGCCAGGAACAGGTAAAAGGCAAGTAGGCCGAGGAATAAGTCCTCCAGCTTGGTGAGACGCTTCACGGTCTTCTCCTTTGATACGGCTAAACGGGAACGGATAGACGACTCAAGCTTCAACCCCGTCCTAGGGGGCGGCGTTCTGGCGTTCAGCCTGGCATGACCCCGGCAGACAGCTCAACTCATCGAACGTGGACCTGCTGGGCGGGGCGAGCGCTGAAAGCTCAGATACGAATTAGCGGGCTGTGCCAAACACAGCCCGCTATCTCCTTACCGGGAGGGGCGTTGGACGCTAATCCCCGAGCGGAGAGGTCTCTTTGAGATCGGGGCGGGGCGGAGGATTCTTTTGCCCGTAAACCAGGTTCACGCCCGCCAGGGAGATCACATCGCCCGGATAGACGACGCTCTGAGTTACCTTCAGCCCGTTGACGTACGTGCCGCCAGTCGAGTTCAAATCGAACAGCACATAGCGTCCGTTGATGGCGCGCAGCTCTGCATGCGTCCGTGAGACCCGCGGGTCATCTAAAACGAGGTTGTTCTCCAGCCGGCGTCCGATGCGGATGAGAGACTGCGTGAGAGGAATCACCTTTATGCCGTCCACAATAACGAAGGCATCTTCGGGAATTCGGACAGGATCGACGAGTTCTTCTTCAGAAATCGGCTGTTTCTGCGGACTTTCCATGGCTTTCCTCCGGACAGGGAAGAATAACCCCGCTACGGCTCTTTTCATGATTATACTTCATTGTCAAGCGGGTGCCGTAGTCCTTTTGGGGCACTCCTCACGTTGCGAACCTTCAGCGACGAGAAATGCAGTGAGGAAGAAGACTCGGATTGGGAATTCCTTCACAAGCCGCGAACAGCGTGCACTGCCCTGCGATCCGCGCCGTAGAATGTCCAGAAATCATGTCCTGGAGGCCTCCCAATAGTTGCAGATTTATGATAGAATCTACCAGAATTTAGCGGTTCAAGAGTCCAGCGTGCCAATCCTTGTGGGGGATTGGCTGTTTTGTTTACAGGTGAATGACAGAAAAGGAGCCGACCATGCAGTTGAAAACAGGGGATGCGGTAGTTCATTGGGCTTACGGGTTGGGGAAGATCGTTGCGGTGCAGAGGCGGGCACTGGCAGGCGAAAAAACGCTCTATTATGTGGTTCAGATTCAAGACATCACCGTATGGGTACCGGTCGATGAGAAGGCGCATAGCCGACTCCGGACGCCCACATCGAAGCGGGGCTTCAAGAAGCTGTTCCAGATCCTGGGCGAACCGGGTAAGAGCCTTTCGGATGACCGGAATGAGCGCAAGACCGCGCTGCACAGCCGGCTTGCCGAAGGCAAGGCGGAGGCGGTTTGCGCAGTCATTCGGGATCTGACGACGTATCAGCACAAGAAGGGGCTGAACGACGACGATAAGCAGATCCTGAACCGGGCGTCGAGCTCGCTGCTCGGGGAGTGGGGCTATGCATTTTCGGTAACCACAGAAGAAGCCGAGAGGGAAATGCTGCAATTGTTGCGACATCCCCCGGTCAGGAGCGGGCAGAGCGAAAGGAGCACTGCCCAACAGGCTGCGTGGCGCGCTCAATGACCGCCGGCCGGCGATGAGCGTCAAAGCTGCACCGGTAATAATGCCAGCCGCCCTGCTGTTCAGCAGGGCGGCTTTTTTTTATCCCAAGGGCTCTCGGAATTACCCTGGTCATAGCAGGAAGAACATGCTGCTTGCCGACGCTGTGCCCCCGCTATTCTCCGTAGGAAGGACGCGTCGTGCCACCACCTTGAGTTCCTCGATGGAGCTGGCCTCGAATTTGTCCATCAGAAGCTGCAGATAATTCATCACCTGCTGCTCTTCCATGTGGACAAAACCGGCAATATCGGCCGTCGAACGGTTCATTACCAGCAGCCGCAGAATCTCGACCTCGCGGTCCGTTAGTGTTTGCTCCTCCAGTGTGGCGCCCGAATTCTCCAGCGCTCGGGGGCTCAACCAGAGCTCCCGGTTCTGCAGCACGCTGTAGATGGCGTTCAAGAGCATGGAAGGGGCTTCATCCTTCGTAATGTAACCGGATGCCCCGTTGGCCAGCATGCTCTGGACGTACGTGCGGTCGTTATAAGTGCTTACGATCAGGACCCGGATATCCGGCTCGGCGTCGTGGATGCGGCGCATGACAATATCCCCGCCCAGGATGGGGAGTTCGACGTCGAGCAACAAGATGTCGGGCTTCTTCGTGCTGGCAAGCTCGATTGCCTTCATTCCGTCGCCCCCTTCTCCTACGATCGTGATGTCCTTGGCTCTTCGTAGTAGCTTCTTGATGCCTGTCCGCACCCCGGGATGGTCATCCACGATGACGACCCGGATCTTATCATTTGGCATAAAAGATTCCTGTGATCACGGCATACTTCGCTGATTGCACAAATCGAAGCATAGGATACGGCGACCGGCGGTCGGGCTCAATAAGGACT
Organism: Anaerolineales bacterium; assembly: GCA_035498395.1. Classification (GTDB taxonomy): domain Bacteria; phylum Chloroflexota; class Anaerolineae; order Anaerolineales; family Villigracilaceae; genus Fen-1038. The sequence continues at coordinate 10,421 of DATKAF010000353.1, read as the reverse complement.
TCTCCGAATCCGTCGGAGGGTTTTCCCGTATGCCTCGGTCCTCAAATCATGTCCGAGCGTACGGCCAAAACAGCCGCCTCGACCCGGGAGGCAACCCCCAACTTTCGAAAAATGGTATCCAGGTGCTTTTCGACGGTCTTCTCGCTGATCCCGAGCAGCATGCCGATCTCTCCGTTCGTCTTCGCTTCCACGACCAGCTTGAGGACCTCCAGCTCCCGGCGGGTCAGGTCCGCGACGCCATCCTGGTCCTTTTGTATGATCTGGCTCAGCTTGGCGGCGACCTTGCGACTTACCCAGCCGGTCTCTCCCCTGGCAACGCCCCGCACTGCCTCGATGATCTGCTCCGGGATCTCGTCCTTCAGCAGGTAACCGGATGCTCCCAGGGCCAGCAACTGCGAGATGAACTCGCGATCGTCATAGGAGCTCAACCCAAGGACTTTTACGGTCATCTTCTGCCCGTCGTTGAGCTGCCGGATCACGTCAATGCCGCTCATGTCGGACAGTTCAACATCCAGAAGGACAACATCCGGATGCAGCGAGCCGATCATGTTCAGAGCTTCCGCACCGGAGTGGGCTTCTCCGACGACTGCGATGCCCACGGCGGGCTCCAGGAGGTTGTGGATCCCCTTGCAGACGATCGGGTGATCATCAGCGATCAGGACTTTGATTTCTGACACGGTGCCTCGCTTCCCGGGCTCAAGTAATGCTAACTCAGATATCCCTGCGGTGATACACCGGAGTCCATTAGACAGGGATCTTCCGGGCTCCCACACCGAATCTCGGCTCGCAGCCTCAGCAATAGTAACGAAGAACAGCCGCCTTTCGCATCGCCCTACAAGCCGTGCCGGAAGGGTACCGTCCAAAATGCCGGGATCGCTCTTTTGAACGTCTGAGCGGGAGGGAACGTGCAGGCGCATGCAGCCCCGGTGGACATGGCGCGCGCGGTCTCGTTGATACTGGGGGTGTGGCTATCCCGGCCGGTAACCATGACCACCCGGGCATGATCCTGCAAGAGTGGTCCACGGCGAGGATTCGGCGCGCCGAACTGCCCGGGGTTAAAACCGATCAATTGGGCTTTTCGTGCTTTCAGCGGACTCGGGATTATTGAGCCTTTCACCGCTAAGACATCTCGCAATGCGCTTCAATGTGATGACCAGACAAAGTGTGTGGTCAAGTTTGTTCTTGGCGTGGTGTATGGCTGCAGCCATCGATTCCCGGATGATAACACAAATTGAGAGGATTGCTACCCAAATTGCCGTTGAGGGAATACAGAGCTGCGATGGTTGTGCCGTGCTTGAGCGTAGGCCGCCTCTTGGTCCTCATTTAGGGAAGGATTTCACATCCGCGTAGGTTTGGCTCCTTCACAGGGCATAAAGCCGTATAGTGGGCGCCCAAAAGGTAGGGGAACTCCTATTCAGCCTTAGGTGAAGCCCCGATTGAGCGAAGTCACCGTGAGGCCTATAGTTATCACACGCCGCCGAAGTGGGAGGTCGTTTACAGGAGATGATTGAAATGAGAGCAGTCCAAACGGTGCCAAGTCGAAGAACCAGAAACGATTTCTCCAGCAGCGAGATCGACCCGCAGGGCGAACTTGTCAAGCAGGCGAAAGCAGGGAACGCAGAAGCGTTCGGTCACTTGTACGAGACCTACCTGGATCGAATTTACCGTTACATCTATTTCCGAGTTACGGATCAGCAGACCGCAGAAGACCTGATATCTCAAGTCTTTACCAAGGCATGGGAGAACCTCGACCGGTACCAGCCCAGCGGCCGTCCGTTCATTGCGTGGCTCTATACGATCGCGCACAACACTGTGATCGACCACTATCGGACGCGAAAGGATACGGTGGCGATCGAGAACACGATCTCGCTTGCCAGCGATGCTCCGGGCCCGCACGAGCAGGTGGAACTGCATATTGAAGCCGATCATCTGCGGGCTGCACTGCAAACGCTGACGGCCGAGCAGCAACAGGTGGTGATGCTGAAATTCATCGCGGGCATGACCACCGACGAGATCGCCGGACAACTGCGCAAGAGCGCGGGCGCGATCCGGGCGCTGCAAATGCGGGCGCTCGAGGCCCTGGCTAAGCAGATGGATAAGAATGAGGTATTCAGCCGGGTTTGATGCGCCGGCGGCACCAGGTCTTTCGATCAGGTTTGCATGTGCATATGGCAGGGAACACGGTGACACCGAGGTTCCCTGCTCTTTTCGTCTATAGGGTAAGGAGGACGGGTTGAGCGTATCGAAGTCCACGCAGCTCAAGCGCATCGACCGTGACACCGAGCGCCTCACCGATTCGCCGCTTTACCAGTATCGCGTCCAGGAAGGGTATCATGCCGTGCCGGGCAAGGGCAATCCCGATGCTGTCCTCATGCTGATCGGTGAAGCGCCCGGGAAACAGGAGGCAATGCGGGGCGAACCGTTCGTCGGTGCAGCAGGCCGCCTGTTGGATGAGCTTCTGCAGTCGATTCATGTGACACGTGATGAGGTCTACATCACGAACATCGTGAAGGACCGACCGCCGGAGAATCGGGCGCCACAGAAAAATGAGGTCAACGCCTACGCGCCCTTGCTGCGCCGCCAGATCAAGATCATCCAGCCTCAGGTCATTGTCACGCTCGGCCGGTATGCAATGGAATTCATACTTGCGGAGTTCAAAATGCCGGAGCAGGGGAGAAGCATTAGCGAGTTGCATGGCAAGCCGTTGCGGGCGCAGACGCCATATGGTCCGATCGCCGTTCTGCCGCTCTTTCATCCGGCCGTGGCCTTCTATCGCCGCGATCAGAAGGAGATCCTGAAATCGGACTTCCTGGTGTTGAAAGGACTGCTGTAAACGAATGGAAACGGCCGGCAAGCGCCGGACGTTTGCGCTTGATCCAATCTGTGTCTCATGCTCTCGGGGGCTTCGGCTTCTCCGAGGAATCGACCGGTTGAGCCTTGGCGACGAAGAACCGGGATTTGCCCCACCGGTAGAATGCGATGTTCGCGACCAGGATCAGGCTGCCGAGCAGGTACGCACCGGCGACGTCGCTAGCCCAATGCTCTCCAGAGTAGATACGCGACGCGCCGACGAGCAGCACCTGCACGCCGAAGAAAATGAGAAGCGCTGTGCGCCGCAGCGATCTCTTGAGCAGCACGAACGCCAGGAAGAACAGGAAACCGAAAAACGCCGTATAGAAGACCACGTGTCCGCTCGGAAAACTGTAGCTGTTCAAAATGCGCAGAACGTGTACCAGGTCGGCGGCGGGTCGCGGGCGCTGGATCAGATCCTTGATCAGGACATCAATGGTGGAGGACGTCACCGCAACGATAAGCGCGGCAACCGCCTCCCAGTGAAGACCCAGGCCATACAGTAGCGCGGCTACCAGTGCCGGGATGACAAAGGACTGCGGCGGAAACCCTGGCCAGCTGATGGCCGTCATGAGCGCCGCGAATGCGGGGTTGCTGACGAGTTGGATGTCGCGCGTGATCTGAAGGTCGAGCGGGAAGAATGGCGTCGTTTTTGCCAGCAGGGTCAGGAATGCAAATGTGCTGGAGGCTGCGATCAAGGCGCCCTGGAACACGACCGTGCGGTAGCGCCGCCGGGGCGCCGAGGTGCTGGCAGCCTTGGCAGCGTTCTGGGCAGCTTGTTGAGCCTTTTCGATTGGCTTGTCAGGTTTATCTGGAGACAACCTTTATTTCTCAGCTTTCTGTTCGGAGGCGGCGGCGCCAACTGCCGCTTTCTCCGGTTTGGTGGCAGGAGGAGCCAGCGGAGCAGGCACCTCGACTGCCACCGGCTCACGCACGACCGCATTGGGCGCGCTGCCGGTATCCGGGGCGAGGACGCGCAAGGCGCCTCCCAGGCACTTGATCTTGACGTTGCCGGTGCCCAGCTCTGCGGCGTCCGCATTGACGGCCAGAGGCGGATCGGTTTTCAGAGTGAACTTGTGCACCCGGTAGTGTTGGACCTTGTCATTCCCGGAATCGCCCTGGTTCATGACCGCAGCATAGTATGCCAGCAGCTCAGCCTTGCTGAAGTTCGGATATACCGATACGTCCAGCAGGCCGTCCTCGAGGGAGGCATACGGCGCGACGAGGAAGTTCACGCCGAACATTGGCGTGTTCGAGACGACGACAAGCATGGTCTGAACCTTCACGCGGCTGTCATCGTCAAATGTCATGAACACCTTGGAGTCAGAGTCGTGTTGGAGCACGGTCTCGGCCGCATCCTTGATCTTGCCGAGCTGGCCCTTTAGGACCTTGTTGGCAGGCGGGTACACAGCGGCTGCCAGCCCGATGACTGCCAGTTCAAAGAAATAGGTCTTCTTTATCTTTGAATTCGGCGTCTTGATCTTGATCTGCCCGATATCGATCTGCCGGGTGCTGTTGCGGGCGATCAAAGCGCATGCCTCCTCGACCGGTTCGGGGATCCCGAGGCTCTTGGCCACGTTGTTCTTGGTGCCATACGGGAGGATGCCGAGCCGGGCATGACTTTTCATCTCGACGATCCCGCGCATCACAGCCTCCACTGTGCCATCGCCGCCCAGGGCCAGGATCGTCTTGTAGCCATCCCGGATCGCCTTCCGGGCAATGGTTGTGGCTTCCTCTTTGGGCTTTGCCAGGGCAACATCGACTTCGATGCCCATCTGCTGAAGGCACCGTGCGGCAATCTTCAGGTTCGTACTGAGCTCCTCCGGTTTCCCCGCTCCTGGATTGGCGATCAACTTTGCATAATGGATCTTCCCGTTTTTTCCCAACTCACACTCTCCTTCTTACAACAAATATCTCCATGACGGTGTAGATCAAAGCGCCCCAGGCGATGCCGAGCGCATAGCCTGCAATGAGGTCGATGGGATAGTGCCCGCCTTCGTAAAGACGGCTGTAGCCGATGAACAATGCGGTTGCGATGGCCGTGATGACGACGACCCACTTCCAGAACAGCGAAGGCATGCGGGGCACGAGAAAGTACGCAAGCAGGCCGAAGCATAGAATGGATTGCATTGTGTGGCCACTCGGGAACGACGGCTCATGCACGACGATGCCGATCTGGGCGTCCGGGCGGGCCCGGTGAAAATACTGGGTTATGAAGATCCACAGGAGCGCACCGCCGCTCCATCCGATCAGCACCATGCCCAGTTCCGGCCAGAAGCGCTTGTGCAGGAAGTACACGACCAGGATGACGCCGATGATCTCGACCATTTCCTTCCCAAGGAAGAATCCGAACGTCATGATCTCGATGATAGCGGGTGTGGCCTGGGCAGCCATCGCGTGGAACTGTGCCGCAAGCAGGATATCCGAACGCAGCCAGGGTCCATTGGTCTTGACTTGAATCGCGAGCCACCCAAACACCGCGCTGCCGATGAGGATCGCCAGAATGGGCGCAACCGGATGCGTCACCAGCCAACCCGGCGCGCTGAACTCACAATAGAAATCTTTCCTCTTTGGGATCTCTGAATGGGTCATTGGGCTTCCTTGTTGTCTTTATTGCTTCACATGGTCAAACCGGCCTTGGCGATGGCCCCAGCCACCGCCGCGCATCTCCGTCCGGCTGCACCAACCGGCAGCTCGTTTATCTCCTAAGCCGGAACCAGGCAGCGCTCATCAGCGAGTAGAGCCCCAGGAAGATCAGGCCCGCGGCAATGATTCCGAGCAGGTAGATGCCATACGGCTGCTGGTCCAGAAAGGTGAGAGCGCCGCTGAAGCCGCGAGCTTTGGATGGATCGGCGGATGTGGCTGCCAGGATCAGGAAGAATCCCGTTATCCCGATCACCAGCCCGCGCACAGACATGCCGATCTTGCCCATGTCTTTGGCAGCGCGGTACTCATCCGGCGTCAGCACATAGGTTTTCAAGGTCTGATCGAAGTTCTCGGTGATGCCCGCATAGATCTGAAAGAGCCCGCCGAGCAGGACCGCAACGCCGATGACGGCAACTGCAATACGGCCGGCGGGCATCTGCATCAGCCTGCTGATAAACTGGATCATCTGGCCGTCGCCGCCGCCTCCGCTGCTGGTGCCCCGCAGCAACCCGAAGGCGGTGAGAGCGAAGAAGGCATAGGAGACGGCGCTCACCACGTAGCCGAGCCGGGCAGTCCAGGTCTTGTGGAACGGATTGGCAATTGCGCGGACCAGGCCCCACAGCGAGTAGGCGGCCAACCCGACGAGCATGACCCAGATAAGGATGCGCCCGGTTGGCAGACTCCCGATGGCTGCGATCGCTCCGATCTGGTCGGTCGGGCTGTTGGTCTTGCCGAGCGCGGCCTGGAGCGCAATCGCTCCGATCGTGACATACAGAAGGCCGCGTACGGCATAGCCAAGGCGCGCAAGAAACTCCATCTGCGGGCTGTAAGCGGCTTTCCTGGCGGCGCGCTCGCCCTCATCCTTCACGTTTTCGACCGAAGATCGGTTTCGGGTTTTTGTTGCCATGGGGAACCTCCGTCTATTCTCCGCGTGCTCCATTTGCTGCTTATTTAACGAAGATTGCGGGCAGTTCCCACACGGGGAATCCCGTGGGGCAGTTCCCCCTTGCAGAACGCATGTTCACCACAGGCCAGGGCAGTTGGTCATTACCGCTTGACCTGCGGCTTTCCGGTATCAATGCTTTGAAGTTTTCGCACAGGCTGTTCGGCCAGCCTTGTTTTTGCCGCCCCCGGCTATTCGTCGAGTACAGCTATCGCCCGGACCGGCGAGCCGGTGCCGCCTCGGATCTTTAGCGGCAGACCAATGAAGCGAAAGCGCCCGCGCTCCACGAGCCGGTCCAGATTGATGAGATTCTCGTAGTGGGTGAAACCGAGTTCTCCGCAGATATGATGCACCTGCTTGTTGGACACATGCCGCACTCCGGGGCACGGGGTCTCGACGCCGAAGGAGGCGATCTTCTGACCGCCGAGCCAGCGGGCAGACGCGACGCTGAGGCCCGGGCCATCCTCCCAATCGGGGGTGCCAAAAGCGCGGCGGTAATGGTCTGTGTAAAGAAGCACCGTATCGCCCGCCTGGATGTCCGTCGTCGCCCGGGAGAGGGCGTCTTCCAGCTCCGCAGGTTCGATCAATTCGCGCAGACCCTTGTGCGAAAGATCCAAGCAGATACCGCTGGTATAAAACATCGAAATAGGCATCGTATCGATGGACTGCTCCTGATACTGGCGCGCCATGTGGCTGATGGAATCCACGTGCGTGCCGGTATGCTCCCCGAGCGTGATGCGATGCACCGCAGGCGTAGCGGTGCTGCTGTCCACCGTCGCATCCCACTGCTCATGCGTTGCATGGATGATCATCTCCACTGGAGGCAGCCCGTGGAAGACGGGCATCCCGGCGTAGATCTCTTGGCTCAGGTCGATGATCTCAGGCATGCAGGAATTGTATAACGGAAACGTGCCCTGTTATGGGCGGGGAGAGCATGTGCCGGTCGCTGATGTGTTGAAACGGCATCAATCAGGGAAACTTCCACTCGTCGTGATATGATTCGGCTGGAGGCAGGTCATCGTCTTAAGAGGGTACGTCGAGGTCATCATTGCTCGCGGGAGGGTCTCATGAGTGAATTTCAGGGTTTCCCAGTGCATCATCTCTCGTCAAAGTATCTTGAGATGGACTGCCTGGCCACAGCGGGGCCGCGCATCGTGCGACTCAGCTATAAAGGATCCGGCAATCTGTTGGCGGAGGTTCCGGGGGCGGCGGCTGAAACGCCGTATGGTCAATTCCGCTACTTGGGCGGTCATCGCCTCTGGCACGCACCTGAGTCGCTGCCGAGAACGTACATCCCCGATGGGGACGGGCTCTCGGTGAAGCAAACCGCCGATGGCGTGCTGCTCGAAGGCGCGTTGGAAGAGCCGACGGGAATCCGAAAGCGAATCGAGGTGCATCTCGACCCCGACCAGCCGAAGGTTACGCTCGTCCATTCCTTGCAGAACGAGGGACTGTGGGATGTCGAACTGGCCCCGTGGGCAATCAGTATGCTTCGCCTCGGCGGCACAGCCATATTGCCCATCCGGCTGGACGACAACCCGCAAGGACTGCTTCCAAACCGCCGCATCGCGTTGTGGCCTTACACGCATCTGGATGACCCTCGCTTGAAGATCGAGGACGAGTTCATCCAGCTGCGCGGCATGCCCGACCTTCCGCCCATCAAGATCGGTACGTTCAACCCCAAGGGTTGGACTGCCTACTGGCTGGACGGCGTGCTCTTCCGAAAGTCGTATGCGGCTGATGGCGACCACGCCCATCCGGACCATGATTGCAATGCAGAGATCTACTGCGGCGCAAACTTCATCGAGTTGGAGAGTCTTGGCCCACTCTCGAGGCTGGCCGTGGGTGCGTCTGTAGTGCATACGGAAACGTGGGAATTCTACGAAAGCCTGGAACAGCCGTTCCTCTCCGAAAAGATGATGCAATTTATGAAATCCAAGTAGGGCCGGAGTCTGCATGAAAACCGTTCTGAAAGTGGTGGGGATCGTCCTGGGGGCTATAGTTCTTGTGCTGGCTTTGTTCGTCGCCTACTGGTATGTGCGCCCGAACCAGGCGCGAGTCAATTCCGATGTTGTGGTTTCCAGCTGGGATATTGCGAGCGACAGGATGCACAACTCGAACACCGACATGATCCAGTGGAACGGAGAGTACTACCTGGCATATGTATCCTCTCCGTTCCATTTTGGAAACGATAATTCGGTGCTGCACGTGAAGCGTTCCGCGGACCGGGGCAAGACCTGGACGGAGGTCGATCAGTTCAACCCGCCCGGCGAGGATATCCGCGACCCGAAGTTCGCCGCGATCGGAAACCGCCTTTTCCTCTATGCGCTGAAAAATACAAGCTTCGTTGCCGAGCCATATCTTTCCGTGTACTCCTACACGGATGACGGAAACGAGTGGAAGGATTTCCAGACGGTTCCCGGCGTCGATGGCTGGCTCTTTTGGCGTCCCAAGACTCAGGATGGCAAGACGTTCTACAATGCCGCTTACTGGTGGGAACATGGTAAATCGACCCTGCTGAAGTCCGTGGACGGCATCCATTGGGAAAAAGTATCCATGATCCATGAGGGTGACCGGAACGATGAGACCGAAATCCAGTTCCTGCCCGACGGCCGCCTGCTTGCGACTGCGCGGCTTGAGCATGGGGAAGGGGAGGGAGTCTTCGGCCATCCGGCGGGATCGACGCTCATCGCGACATCCCAGCCGCCGTTCACATCATGGTCGCCTGGCGTGGAAAGCCTCGTGACCCGCCTCGACGGACCATATCTGTTTACGTATCACGACCGCACCTATGCACTGGGGCGCTTCCAGCCCAATCCCGGCAAGGCAGGGCCGCTGACCGACCAGGGCAGTATCCTGTCACGGAAGCGGACGTCGCTCTTCGAGGTGCGGGAGGATGGGCTGGCTTATCTGACCGATCTCCCGAGCGATGGCGATACGTCCTATGTTGGCTTCGTCATGGACGGCGACACGGCGTATGCGTCCTACTACACCAGCCCAGTCAATCATGACTATGCCTGGATCCTGGGCATGCTCTCCCCGTCCTCCGTGCGTATGGCCAAGATTGACCTCAAAGCCATGGAGACCGTAGCCGATCGGACCGAGTCCAGATAAGCGGCAAGGGCGATGGACACCGAAATCGAAAAACAGGAGAAACGCTCTCGCGAGGGAGCGTTTCTCTTTTGCGAGGCTATGGCTTTGTCGAAGGCGACACGGATGCTCAACGGAAGGCACCCGCGATCTGCGAGACGCTAGGGGCGCACGACGGCCCGCATGCTGCGCGGCAAGCTTCAGGCGCGCGGCGTGAAGCGTCTCCCGCGAGGGGCGCGGGCCTCCACGCGGAGCAATCCCGAAGGTTTAACCGCCCGTGAAATGCAGATTCTGGTTCTGATAGTGCAGGGCTTGAGCAATGCAGAGATTGCCGGGCAGCTCTCGATCTCTGCCAAGATCGTGGATCACCATGTGTCGGCCGTCTTGGCCAAACTGTAGGTGCATACCCGCCTGGAGGCCGCCGCAGCAGCCCGCCAGAGGAACATTGTCTAAGAGAGCGGTTCTTAGATTCAATTCTAATTTCTCACACGTTATGCCAGCCTCCGAGTCAAAGGATATGAGGGTGTTCTGCCATCCATATCCCTAAACTCGGGCTTTCCTCTTCTCTTTATCTGACAATTTCCTCCGCGCCGACTCGGGACCGGCATTCTGCCGCAACTCTCATGGCGATGCAGGACAAGCCTCGACATGCAGATATTGCTGGCACTCTGCGGACGTGAGTGAGCGGGTCAGCCGCGATCTGGCTAGGGTAATCAGATCTTCGATGCGGAGGAGATACAACCGTACTGCGCCATCACCTCCAGCAGTGGCCAAGCGAATTCCATCGGGGTTGAAGGCGACGCCTAGGACACCGCCGCTATGTCCGATCAAGGTCAGGACCTCTTGTCCCGTCTCTGCATTCCAGATCTTCGTAGTGTTGTCTTCACTGGCT
>DATKAF010000352.1:0-8044 GCA_035498395.1 Anaerolineales bacterium | reverse complement strand
GCTCGGATGCCCGAGCAGGAGGTCGCGCGGGAGTCCCCCCACGACGTACAGGGGCAGGCCCAGCCCGGCAGCGGTCTCTGCAATGCGCGACAATAGCTCCCACTCATCGGCGGGGACGGCATCTCGAAGCCGTTGTGCAAGGTTTTCTTCCACGTCTGCATTGTAACGCATGAAATCTCGTGTATAATTCGCCGCATGCTATTGAAACCGCTCCCGTCCCCGCGCTCCACAAAGCCTGCCTGGTCTGGATAGGTTCGGTTCAGTGTGCCTAGCGAGCGGCTCCCCAGACCCGGCGAGCCGCTTTTCATTTTCCGGTTACGGAGCAAGGTCAGCATGAACATTTCGGTTTTTGGCGGTTCCCAGCCACAGGAAGGCTCGCCAGCCTACCAGGATGCGCTTGAGCTTGGCCGCATGCTGGCTGAGAAAGGCTACACGGTCCTGACGGGCGGTTACATGGGCACGATGGAGGCCGTGTCACGCGGCGCATCTGAAGCGGGTGGTCACGTCATCGGCGTGACCTGCGAGCAGATCGAGAAGTGGCGCGCCCTCGGCGCAAACCGGTGGGTCCGGGAGGAGCGGCGCACGGAGAGCCTGCTGGATCGCCTGCAAGGTCTGATCGAAGGGTGCGATGCCGCCCTCGCGCTGCCCGGTGGCCCTGGCACGCTAGCCGAGATCTCGCTGATGTGGAACCTGATGATCATCGGCGGGCTGGAGAAGCGGCCCCTGATCCTGATCGGTGATGGCTGGCAGGCCGTCTTCAGCTGCTTCTTTCAGGACCTGGGCCTGTACTCGCCGCCCAACCAGCGCGGCTTCCTTCGTTTCGCGCCGGACGGCGCCAGCGCGGTCGCCATGCTTGGCAAGATCGTTGGAGATCTAGCGACATAGCCGGATGCTTCGGTGCATCCGAAACGGTTATCACGAAGAACGGATCATCTAATCTCGTTTCATCTGGAGTCCGAATGGCAGAAGACAAGCTCCCCACACGCAGTGAGAACTTCTCGGAATGGTACAACCAGCTCGTGCTGAAGGCCGAGCTGGCAGATTACGCGCCCGTGCGCGGCTGCATGGTCGTCCGCCCGTACGGCTGGGCTCTATGGGAGAACATTTGCTCTTGGCTGGACAGGGAGTTCAAAGAGACCGGTCACGTCAACGCGGCGTTTCCCTTCCTGATCCCCATGTCGTTCTTCGAGAAGGAGAAGGAGCACGTCGAGGGCTTCTCACCCGAGCTCGCGGTCGTGACTCACGGCGGCGGGGAGAAGCTCGAAGAGCCGCTCGCCGTGCGCCCCACCTCCGAGACGATCATCGGCCACATGTATTCCAAGTGGATCAAGTCCTGGCGTGATCTCCCCGTCCTCATCGTCCAATGGGGTTCCGTACTGCGCTGGGAGCTGCGCACCAAGCTGTTCCTCCGCACCGCGGAGTTCTACTGGCATGAAGGTCACACGGCGCATGCCACCAAAGAGGAAGCGTTGGAGGAGACCTACCGGATCCTCGATATCTACGAGAAGTTCGCCATCCAGGAAGGGGCAATTCCTGTCATCAAAGGCATCAAGAGCGACACGGAACGCTTCGCAGGCGCCCAGATGACCACTTCCATCGAAGCCATGATGCAGGACAAGCGCGCCCTGCAGTCCGGAACCTCGCACTATTTCGGAACGAATTTTGCGAAGGCCTTTGACATTCAATACCTGGACCGGCAAAACACGCTGCAATTCTGCGAGACGACCTCCTGGGCGATCTCCAGCCGCTTCATCGGCGCGCTCATCATGACGCACAGTGATGATCACGGCCTTGTCCTGCCGCCTCGCCTGGCGCCCACGCAGGTCGTGGTGGTCCCCATCTACAAGAACGACGCCGAGAAGGCGAAGGTCATGGAGGCAGCCGATTCCGTCTTCCAGGAGCTGAAGCAGGCCGGCATCCGCCTGAAGCTGGATGACCGCGAGGAGGTAACGCCGGGCTTCAAGTTCAACGACTGGGAGCTGCGCGGCGTGCCCCTTAGAATTGAGATTGGCCCTCGGGATGTGGAGAAGGGCACTGTGGCATTTGCCCGGCGTGATGTGCCCGGCAAGGCAGGGAAGACGTTCGTGCCCCGGGCAGGCCTGGCGGGTGCAGTACAGTCCATGCTGGTCGAGATCCAGGCGGCGCTGCTGGCGAAGGCGACCGCCTTCCGCGACGCCAATATCCACGAGCCGAGGGATTACGAAGACCTGAAGCATATCGTGGAGGACGGATGGGTCTTCGCGTGGTGGTGCGGTTCTGCGGACTGCGAAGCGAAGGTCAAGGACGACACCCGGGCCACCACTCGCAACATCCCGCTGGAGCAGCCCGGCGGCGCGGGCACATGCATCGTGTGTGGCAGGCCTGCAGAGAAGAAGGTCTATTTCGCTCGCGGCTACTAGGCCCTGAGCCATCGACAAGCGGCTGCATCGCTGGGAGGCAAGCATGAATACGCTGCGGAGATGGGCTACCGGCAAGAACGTCCTGATCCTGTTGATCCTGTTTCTCCTGATGAACATGGTGGTGGCCCCGGCGTTCTACCCCAGGTTCCCGACGCTCGATATGCAGTCCTCCTACACGCCGCAGCAGGCATATCAGTACATTGCGTCCTACGGGGAGGCGGGGCGTCAGTTGTATCTCGTCGCCGAGCTGACGCTCGACCTGGACTACCCGGTCATCACGGGCCTGCTGTTCAGCCTGGCGACGATGTACTCATTCAAGAAGGGCTTCCCAGATCATCCCTGGACCGAGAAGCTGGCGCTGCTGCCGTTCCTGCCGATGACCGCAGACTACATCGAGAACGCCTGCGTCGTACTCATGCTGCTCGCGTATCCGACCGAGCTGCCGTTCGTGGCGCGCGTCAGCGGCATGGCGACCAGGCTCAAGTTCGTCCTGACACCGCTGGACCTGGTCTTCGTGATCGGGCTGATCGGCTGGCTGGCGCTGACGCTGCGCAATAGGGCGCATCCCGTGAGTCCCACACCGTAGCCGCCAAGAGCGAGTCTCGATCCTCCATCACCCTCCATGCCCGCCATCGACCTTGCCCGGCTGCGCAAGCAGGCTGCCCGCCTCTCGGACTTCTTCCTCATACCGGAGGAGTTCATCCGGCACTTGCACGAGATGCTCGATTCGTATGTGAACTACACCGTGCGCAAGCCCCGCGCCGTTGCACCGGGAGCCAGCCTGCGCGCATATCGAACCCCGGTGGTTGTCGTTAGGCAGATCGAGCAGGAGATCGGGGCACGCGCCGCTCAGCCGGAGAACGCCGATGCGGCACTGGAGCTGGCCGACCGGCTCTGGGATGAGGAATGGCTCGAAACCCGGATCTTGGCCGCGTTCCTGCTCGGTTCCATGCCGCCCCGCGAAGAGCGTCTCCTGGCTCGGCTGACCGCCTGGTCGCAGCAGCTCTTTGACGCCGACCTGAGGTCCGAGCTTCTGAATACGAGCCTCGGACGGCTGCGGCGTGAAGCACCGGATATCTTCCTGGAACTGGTCGCCGAGTGGCTGGTCCCGCAGCGGCAGTCGCTGTGGCCGAACGGCATCGAGGCGGTGATCTCGGCGGCGAAAGACTCGCAGTTCCAGAACCTGCCGCCGTTGATGAAGACCGCCGAGCCGGTCGTGGCAGAAGCGCCGCCAAAGCTCCAGAACCTGATCGAAGAGCTGATCCTGGCGCTGTACGAGGCCACACCGACGGAAACAGCTTACTTTGTACGTCAGGTGCTGATGGACTCGGACAACCCGATGACCGCCATTACCTTCCGGCGCATCGCTCCCTCGCTGCCGACTGCCCTGCGGGAGGAGATCCGGGAGTTCATCAAGGGCAAGGCCTGAGAACCAGATATGTAGGACACCGGATACTCGATGGGGGCGACCGCATCTGTTTCAGCAGCCAGTGTTTCGAGTGGTTCCATCCGTTCGCAACTTAACTGTACCTGGAGGCAGACATGGTCAATATCATCTATTTGATCCTTGGCGCGGTGCTGCTGGTGGCCGGCCGCAGGCTGTTCTGGCTGCTCGTCGGAGGCATCGGCTTCGTGATCGGCGCAACGCTGGCAACGCGCTTCTTCCACGGCAATGACCTCACGGTAATCCTCGCCGGTCTGGTGCTGGGTATCATCTTTGCGGTGCTGGCGATCTTCCTTGAGTCGGTGGCGATCGGCATCGCCGGCTTCCTCGGCGGCGGATATGTGTTCCTGAGCCTGGCGGGCATGCTGGGGCTGGACCGGGGCGGGCTCAGCACCTGGATCATCTTCGTCCTGGGCGGCGTGCTCGGCGTGGTGCTCGTGGCATTCCTGTTCGGCTGGGCGTTGATCACGATCTCGTCGCTGGCAGGCGCATCGATGATCGTCGCGGCCGTCGGGCTGACCGCTGTAACCGCCGGGCTGATCTACCTGGGGCTGGTCGTCGCCGGCGTGCTCATACAGGGCACCTCGATGCGGCGGGAGAGCCGGGAGGCGGCCTAGGTAGGAAGGACGAATCCGCTCGGCGATTGCCGATTCAGACAGCAGACACCGGGCAGCAGCCCGCTGCCTAGATTCCGCGGACCTTCTTCGCGCGCCCTCTTCTCGTCTTCATCCTGTAATGGTAATTTCGGAGCAACCGGACTAAAATTGCCGCCAACCGATTCAGAGGGCGCTGCGCGGGTGGCTAGAGCCGTCCGGCAGCGAGCTGGCGCACGCATGGCACAAGGAGGCCGAGATGGCTGTTGAGTCTGCTGTGAAATCCAACGGCAGGGAAAAGACCCTGTCCGGCGACGTTTACTATCCGTCCGACTCGGTCGTCGAGCAGGCGCGGCTGAAGAACTGGGAGGAGGTGGCGGAGAGAGCCCGCAAGGACCCGCAGGCGTTCTGGGCTGCAGAGGCCGAAGAGCTCGAATGGTTTCAGAAGTGGGACAAGGTACTGGATGATTCGAACAAGCCGTTCTACAAGTGGTTCGTCGGGGGAAAGGTCAACATCGTTCACAACGCCATCGACCGGCATCTCAAGACATTCCGAAAGAACAAGCTGGCGCTGATCTGGGAATCGGAGGACGGCAAGCTGCACCAGACATACTCGTACTACGCGATGAACCGCGAGGTGAGCCGCATGGCGAACATCATCAAAGCCATGGGCGTGAAGAAGGGCGACCGCGTCACGATCTACATGGGGCGCATCCCGGAGATCATCTTCGCCATGTTGGCGTGCGCCAAGATCGGGGCGATCCACTCGGTGGTGTTCGGTGGATTCTCGGTGGACGCGCTGCAAGGGCGCATCGATGACAGCCAGTCGAAGCTGGTCATCACCGCCGACGGCAGCTACCAGAATGGGAAGGTCGTCGAGCTGAAGCGCACCGTCGATGAAGCCATCAAGCACTGCCCGAGCGTCGAGAACGTGATCGTCGTCAAGCGCATCGGTCACGAAGTGCCGATGGAGCTGAGCCGCGACCACTGGTATCACGAGCTGCTGGCTCTGCCGATCTCGAACGGCAAGTGCGCCACCGAAGTGATGGACGCGGAAGACCCGCTCTACATCCTGTACACCTCCGGCTCGACCGGCAGACCGAAGGCTATCGTCCACACCCACGGCGGCTACATGGTCGGCATCTACAGCACGCTCAAGTATGTGTTCGACGTCAATGACGAAGACCGCTACTGGTGCGCAGCCGACCCGGGCTGGGTGACCGGCCACTCCTACATCGTCTATGGACCCATGCTGAACGGCGCCACCTCGTTCATGTTCGAGGGCGGGCCGTCGTACCCGTACCCGAACCGCTGGTGGCAGTGCATCGAGCGATACGGCATCACGATCCTGTATACCGCCCCGACCGCCATCCGCGGGCTGATGCGCTTCGGCGAGGCGTGGCCGAACAAGCACGACCTTTCGTCGCTGCGGTTGCTGGGCTCCGTGGGTGAGCCGATCAACCCCGAGGCATGGAAGTGGTACTACCGCGTGATCGGCAAGGAGAAGTGCCCGATCATGGATACCTGGTGGCAGACCGAGACCGGCATGTTCATGATCACGCCGACGCCGACTGTCCCGCTCAAACCCGGCTCGGGCACAAGACCGTTCTTCGGGCAGGAGGCGGACGTGCTGGACGAGCACGGCAACCCGGTCGCGGAGGACACGGAGGGCTATCTCGTGCTGAAGAACCCGTGGCCCGCCATGCTGCGCACCATCTATGGCGACCCCGACCGCTACGTGCAGCAGTACTGGAGCAAATATCCCGGCCTCTACACCACCGGCGACTCCGCCAAGCGCGACAAGGA
Organism: Anaerolineales bacterium; assembly: GCA_035498395.1. Lineage (GTDB taxonomy): Bacteria > Chloroflexota > Anaerolineae > Anaerolineales > Villigracilaceae > Fen-1038. Next base: position 1,802 of record DATKAF010000352.1, on the reverse strand, counting down.
TGGCTACTTCTGGATCATCGGGCGCGTCGACGACGTTATCAAAGTCTCGGGCCACCGGCTGGGGACGGCCGAGATCGAATCGGCGCTGGTGAGTCACCCGGCGGTGGCGGAAGCGGCCGCCATCGGCCTCCCGCACGAGGTCAAGGGGCAGGCCATCCACACATTCGTGCTGCTGCGCTCCGGGTTCAAAGCGTCGGAGAGCCTGGCCGAGGAGCTGCGCCAGCACGTAGCTACGCACATGGGGCCGATCGCCCGCCCGGAGGATGTGAAGTTCCTGGATAAGCTGCCGAAGACGCGCTCGGGAAAGATCATGCGGCGCGTGTTGAAGGCGCGTGCCCAGGGCTTGCCCGAAGGCGACGTGAGCACGCTGGAGGAATAACACAATGGGACACGGATAACACGGATATGACGGATTTCCACGGATTTCCTATTTTCCCCAAAAGATAATCCGTGCATCTCCGCGTCGTTCCGTGTAATCCGTGTACTAGATAAGCCTTGTTTGTGCGGTAATTGCAAGCATCCCGGCCTGCCCCGCCGGGATATAATTGCCGCGATGACCGACGAAGAATACCTGAAGGGCCTGGAAAGATGGCGGGTGGACATGGATGCCAACCTGCGCCGCGAGAACGACCGGCTGGCGCTGGCAGGCCTTTTCTGGCTGCAAAAAGGGTTCAACACCTTCGGCTCTTCCCGCGACTGCGACATCCGGCTGCCCAAACCCGCGCCCCGCATCATCGGGGCGTTCGAATTTGACGGTGCGAACGTCACGCTCACGCTCGACCTGGGACAATCGGTGGAGATCAACGGAGTAACGGTCACGAGCGCCACGCCGCTGAACTCGGACGAGGCGGATTCGCCCAGCTACGTGACCTGCCAGTCGCTGCGGATGGTCGTCATCCGGCGTAACAAGCGGGTCGGCGTGCGCCTATGGGACAACTGCCGCCCCGAGCGGGAGAGCTTCCCGGGCCGGGCATGGTTCGATGCGAACGAGGAGTTCCGGGTCCCGGCGGCATACACGCCCTACCCCGCGCCGTCCAGGGTTGCTCTGCCAAACAACCTGGGCGAGATGGAAGACGACTACATGCACGGCTATATCTCATTCCGGCTGCTGGGACGCGGCCACCGGTTGGAGGCAGTCGAGCTGACGGATGGGCGTCTGTATATCCAGTTCCGGGACACGACCAACGGTTTCACTACCTACACGAATGGGCGGTATATCTATTCTGATCCCGTGCAGGAAGAGGGATTGCTGAGTATAGACTTCAACCGGGCGTTCAACCCGCCTTCGGCTTTCTCGGCCTACTCTACTTCGACCTTCGCACACAAGCGCAATATGATGAAAGTGCCGGTGGAGGCCGGGGAGAAGGTCGGCTCACCAGGGAATGGTTTATAGGATGTAGTTGAAGAGCTTAGAGTTGGGGGTCTGCATTCGGCAAATACATCTGGGTTGGTGCTGAGACACAACGCTATTGAAGTCGATTTGCTCCATCCAGATCCGTCGCATAGCGAAGGCACCGGCAAATTCATGCGATATTCAAAATGCACTGACTAATCGAAGACATAACCAAGAACACGTCGTCGGCAGCCTGAACAGACCTTGATTTGATATTGCCACATGGCGAAAGGGAGGGGCAATGGGCACGTTTGGAACGCTGTTTGAAGTCGTGAATTTCACGATATTGGGTGGATTCTTAGTCTCGGAGCTATCGATCAACATCCTGAGGCGAGGGGACAAGAGGCATCCGGGCTCCAAGAAGGGCAGAATCAACAATGCATTGATCGCGGCAGTCGGCCTTGTCAGC
>DATKAF010000351.1:0-5417 GCA_035498395.1 Anaerolineales bacterium | reverse complement strand
GCGGGCACTCTCAAGGAGGAGGAGGCGCTGCGGGCCGCCGCGGACCTGCCGGTGCGCGGCTTGATCCTGGGCAGCCTCTCTCCTGCTCTCATCCCTGCCGCGCGGGAGATGCGGTATCCGATCGTACTGACAGAGGGGTTCGGGACGCTGCCAATGAACTCAGCCGCCTACCGGCTGATCACGACGAACGCCAAGCGCGAAGCCACTTTGAATGCGGAGAACCTAGACCGCTACAGCGGCGCGCGGCCGGAGATCATCATACCGCTGCCCGCCAGCAATCCGCCGCCGATGCCGCACGATGTGGAGGCGTTCGCACCTGGCCAGACGGTACGGTTGAGGCGCCAACCGGCCGCGGGACAGATCGGCTCCATTGTGGAATTGCGCGACGGCCTTACCGCTTTCCCGAGCGGATTGCGGGCGGCAGCCGCCTCCGTGCGGCTCGAAAATGGAGAGCAACTGCTCATCCCTCTTGTAAATCTGGAAGTTGTGGGATAATGAGTCGAGCCAACGCCACGTAATCTAAGGGAGACACTCCTAGAACACCATCTCGAGCACCAACGACGTTCCAGTCATTTCACGTGAGGAGAATGTACCATGAACGATGGTGAGAATGCAAACTTTGATGCGCCGCCGCCCCCGGAGGAATCCAGCAATCGTACGTTCCTGATCGCAGCGGGTATATTGGGTGGTATCGTGCTGCTCTCGATCGCCTGCCTGGCCGGTTACGCCTTATTGATCCTTCCGTCCCAGCGCAGCACACAACAGCAGGCCGCCACCGCGCGGGCAGCCCAGAACCTGCAAGTGGCCCAGGCGCTGACCGCGACCTCGCAGGCACTGAACATCTCCGCAACGTCGGCTGTGGCGGGCACCGTCGAGAGCATTTCGCCGAGTACCGACTCGAGCGGGAATACAGTCTTCATTATCACGCTCCGCAAAGCGGATGGAAGCTCTCAGACCCTGCAACTGGGCGCGGCGGACGCGGCTAGGCTTGGCTTGGTGACCGACAATGGCAACGGCTCCTTCACCCCGAACAATATCGTCGGCTCGGGAATCAGCATTCCAACGGCTGTCGTTGCAGCGGCTCCGACCCAGACCCCGGTGGTGGCGCAGGCAACTGCTACCGCAATTCCAGCTACCACCACGCCAGACCCGGCAACTGCCACCGTAGGGGCGGCCTTAACGCAGGCTGCGCTGGCGCAACTTACACACGTGCCGACCTCCACGGCACTGCCGGGCACAGGCTTCGCGGATCAGTACGGTGCGCCTGGGCTTGTCATCCTTGGCATGGGTCTTATCGCCGTCGTATTCCTGGCACGCCGGCTGCGCGTGGGCGCTTCTCGTTAGAAACTATTTCGAGCCAGATAATGACAAATGGGACAGCACATGTGTTGCTGTCCCATTTTTGATTCTCCGCTCGGAAGAGGAGGTTTCAGACAAGCCGCTCGGCGACCATCTGCCCGAAGCCCATCAACTCACGGACCATCTCCGGCGTCCGGCCCTCCACGTAGACCCGCAGCACCGGTTCGGTGCCGGATGGCCGGATCAGCAGCCAGGAGTCGTCCGACATGATGTACTTCATGCCATCGCGGGCGCTGATATCCGTGATATTCTGACCGCCGATCTGGCGGGGCGCGGTCTTGGAAAGAAAAGCGGCCATCTCCGCCTTGGCAACGGGGCGGCTGACGCGCAGGTCGACGCGCTGGTAGATGGCGGGGCCGACTTCTGCGATCAGACCATCCACCAGCTCCACGAGAGGTTTCTTCGCATCTGCGATCATTTCCACCAGCAACAGGCCCATAATGGGTCCATCCCCCTCGGGGATGTGGCCCTTGAAGGAGATGCCTCCGGATTCCTCCCCGCCGATCAAGACATCCTCTTGCATCATGCAATCGGCGATGTGGTTGAAGCCCACCGGGGTTTCATAGATCTTCAGGCCATATTTGGCCGCCAGCCGGTCGATCATGCGAGTGGTGGAGACTGTGCGCACCACCGCGCCGGTCATCCCGCGCCTCTCCACTAGGTATTTGAGCGCGAGCGCCATGATCCGGTGCGGGTCGACGAACGTGCCGCGTTCATCCATGGCCCCAATGCGATCCGCGTCACCGTCGGTGGCGAGCCCGAAATTACCGAGGCCGGAACTCACGGCGGATGCCAGGGCCCCCAAGTTCTTGGCAATCGGCTCCGGATGAATACCGCCGAAGCCCGGATTCATCTCGGCGCGCACTTCGGCGATGTCGCAGCCGGTCCCCTGGAGGAACGCCTTGATGACGCCGCGGCCGGCGCCGTACATGGAATCCACCGCGAAGCGCTGCGGATTCTCTGCAATGAGGTCCGTGTTGATGAGCTTGCGCAGATGCTCAAAATACGCCGGAAGCGGGTTGAATTTTTGGATGAGATTGGCCTCGCGAGCCCTCTGGTAATCCATCAGGTTTGGACCGCGGGCCCGCTGCTCATTATCGCTGATGTAAACCTCGACACGATGACACTGCTCCGGCAACGCAGAACCCCCGAACGGGCCCTTTAGTTTCACGCCATTGTAGCGAGGCGCATTGTGGGAGGCGGTGATCATGATGCCGGCAATAGCGGCTTGATCCTTCACGGCAAACGAAATAGCCGGGGTGGGCGCGTCGGATTGAGACAGCATGACCGTGAAACCATTGGCTGCCAGAACACGGGCGACCTCCCCGGCGTAGCGGTCGGAGAGGAAACGAGTATCGAAGCCGATCACGATCTTCCTCGGGTCGGGCTTGATACCGCCGTTCCCGGACTTATCCCAGTGATCCGAGGCGATCGCGTCGGCTATGGCCTGCGCCAGGATGCGAAGGTTGTCAAATGTGAAGCTGTCTGAGATGACGGCCCGCCAGCCGTCCGTGCCGAAGTGAATAGGCATACATTCTCCGTCTGTTTGTTGAAGTCACATGCAGTTGCCACCCACGAAGACCGGCCGCCGAAACCGAAGGTGGAAGCTGGACACCAAGCTACGGGGTAGAGGTAGAAACCGACGTCGCTGAAGGCTCCCAGTCAGGAACAGGAGTGGCTACGTCGAGGAATAGCTGGACCACCCAGCCGTCGAGCTGAATCCCCGCCGGGCTGGCGATCACGTGCGCCCAGGTGGTGCCACTGACATCCTGAGTGTCCGGCAATACTTGAACGATGGCGAAGTTATCGAGCGTTGTGATTCCCTTGCCACCGGGGGTTGTGCGCAAGAACGTGCCGCCGCCTTTTCGTACATGGATCCGGGCGTACACCGGCGTAGGCTGAATCGTAAGCGTGATCGTCGGAGAGGCAGTCGGGGGCAGGGTGACCTCCAACGTGACGGGCACGGGTGATGGTGCAAGGGTGGCAGTGGCGGTCGCCGTGGAGGGCGGCAGGGCCGGAGACGCAGTGGGTGGGATCGACGGCACCTCTGCCGCGAGGCTGACCGACTGCGATGTGGCGGCGAGAGAGGTTGGGGTGGCTGTTGCCGGCTGCATGGCAAAGGAAGGGATCGGCCCGCCGCCGTTCATGAGCAAGACCAGCGTCAAGACGAGGATCACAGCAACGATCGCGCTCATCGCAAAGCCCTGCACGTTGTTTGGAAGGAAGCGCAAGGCTACCAAAGTCACCAGGCCAAACATGCTGGCCCAGGCGAAATGGACCGCGAAGACCAACAACCCATTCGGCCAAAGCCCCGTGATGCCGCTCCCCAATCCGAAACCTGCCGCGCTGAGCGGGAGGAACAAACCGTAGGCGACCAAGACACTTGGAAGGAACGGCTTGGCCTCCGAGCGCACAAAGGATATGGTCAGGATCACAGCGCCGATGGCGAGCACGATCAGATCGGGCCACCAAAGCTGGCTGTGTGCAAACGCCTCGTTGAAGGTGCGCGGCAGGAAGGCGCGGGCCGCCAGACCAGCCAGCCCGCCGATTGCAAACACCAGCGCAACGCTAACCAGCAACGCAATCAGCGTCTCGAAGAAGAAGCGCAGCGAGCCGGTGATGGTTGCCAGCAGCAGCCCCACCCACGGTGTGAGCAAGGGAGCCAGTAGCACGCCGAACAGGAGCAGCGCCCGGGAGTCCAGCACGTAGCCGAGCCCCAGGATCGCCCCGGACAAGACCGAATAGACAAACAGCTCATAGGTGGGATAGGCTCGATGAGCCAGCGAGGCAGCCAGCGCGGCGCGGCCCTGCGCGTCCGCGGGAATCAGCAACTGGCCTCGACGGCGGCGTCTGGAACGGGGCGGCCGGGACCGCTCTGCATTGGCGTTGGGCGAACGATCGGCAGGGCCCGAAGACGGGAATGAGGAATCTGGGGTTGTCATTTCCGAAGCGTGGCAACAAGCCGTACGGGCCTCTCAAGGAGGTCGAACGCCACCATGATATTTGGCACGGTCACGTCCGCCGCCAGCAAAGTCTCGATGGCCGTGCCCTCATCAGACATCACGCAGATGCCAAGGGCGGATGCTCTTAGCATGGCAGCATCGTTCGCGCCCTGCCCGATCGCCACAACGCAGTCTGCGCCAAGGTCTTCCACGTACGAGCGCTTCTGCTCCTGCTCATTGCCGGTGGATAGGCGGCGGGCAGCCAGGTTGAGTTGTGCGTCGATGGCGGCTTGACGACCATGAGTATCCGCGGTCAGGAGGTGGACGACCAGCCGGTCTTGCAGGGCAGCGATCCGCCGGGCGAGGCCATCGATGAGAACTCCATCCCTTGCGAGCGTACCATTTACGTCGCTCACCAAGTGCTGCAAACGCAGGCTGCCTCGTCCGGGGATATTCAACTCGATCATCCGGCCTCTATTATACAGTCGTTTCCCGCTGCGCTGCTGCAGATGCCGCAGATGCTGTGGCATCTGCAGCAGGCACAGGTGACCCGGGGAGCGGTGGAGGAACTGCCGCTGAAGTCGGAAGCAGAAGCTGACGCGACAGGCGAAAGAGCAACGCTGTTCGAGACGGTATTGTCCGGAGCGGTAGGCGGCGCGATGTGGGGCGCGGTGAGCGGAGGACTGATCGGGTTCAGGGTGCTCCATCCTGCAAGCATCGGCTTGGACCATGCCCCTACGGCATGCAGGAGTCCGTGTGCGTGCAAATTGCTCTGGGTACAATTATCACAGCAGTCCTTGTTGGCGGAGTGTTAGGCACGTTTATTAGGTGGGGAATTCAATGCGGCGATGACTACGGGTCACAGGTGAGCCAGCAGGACAACGAGGCACTGCTGCGGGTTCAGACAGATCCGCAGCAGGCAGCCCGGGCGGCGGAGATACTGGCGCGCGTCGCCCGCGAAGCAAGAGCCAAGGGGCGCCAGACCCCCGCTTGAGGGGCGGAGGCTTTCTGCAGCGGAGTTCTTTATTGACAAGGCCTCCCTCCGAGGTATAATACCTGCCGCGCCACCGGCCGACTAGCTCAATGGCAGAGCAACTGACTCTTAATCAGTGGGTT
>DATKAF010000350.1:0-16277 GCA_035498395.1 Anaerolineales bacterium | reverse complement strand
GTAGCATGGCCCCACCCCATTTTCCCTCCCCAATTTCTGCATGAGGAGCAATTGTGGTCATTCCGGACACGAAATCGGATAAGGGCTCTTTGCCGTGATGCACGGCTCAACTTTCCTATTGCCCGCCGATCGCGAAACTCTGCTGGGAATTAGCCGCTTGCCCAGCGAGCGAAGACGGCCTGGGAAAGCAGGCGACCGGCTGATCGCTCGGGGGTAACCAGCTCACCCAATTCGATCTTGCCGTGAATAGGACGTGTGACTTCGGCGAGGGCCTCGGCGATGTGTATGGCCGAGGCTTTCACGGCGTACACCGTCAGAATAATGAAGAGCGGCTGATCGCTGAGTATTTCCGCGCAGGACTTGAGAAGCCGCGGAAGGGACTTGTAGGCTTCCCAAACCTCTCCCTTCGGCCCGCGGCCGAACTTAGGCGGATCGAGGATGAGGCCATCGTAGCGCGCGCCGCGGCGTCCCTCACGCTCCACGAACTTGAGGGCGTCGTCGACGATCCAGCGAACCGGTTTCCCGGCGAGATCTGAGAGGGATTGGTTCTCACGCGCCCACGCCACGGCCTTCCGTGAGGCATCCACATGAGTGACGTGCGCTCCAGCCGCAGCTGCGGCGAGCGTGGCAAGGCCGGTGTAGCCAAATACGTTGAGGACGCTCGCCGCCGGACGGCCGGATTGTTTAAGGGAAGCCGCGATCAGGTCCCAGTGGGGAGCGGCCTCGGGAAAGACGCCCAGGTGGCGGCCGGAGGTCGTCATGGCCCAGAAGCGCAACGGCGCGCCGCCGGGCAGATCGTAGCGCATCTGCCAGCGGTCCAGCTCCTTCTTGCGGAACAGCCAGTGACCGCCATTCTCCTCGTTGGTGGGCTGGAACACGGCATCGGCGGAGTCCCATTCCTTCTTTGAAAGAGCCGGGCTCCACATGGCCTGCACCTCCGGACGCGCAAAGGTATACGGGCCGAAACGCTCCAACTTGGCACCATCGCCGGTGTCGAGAAGCGCGTAATCGCGCCACGGCCGCGACCGGAGGAGGGAAAAGGTGGAAGAACTGTCCATCGCGGCTGGTCAAAAAGTCCTGTGTTTTCGGATTTGTGGGGGTGAAATACTTGTATTCCCGCGGTAAATAATGTAGAATGGTGGGAGAAAGTGGTAGGAAGTGGAGAGTCGGACAAGACGCCGTGAACCGGCGTTCTGGCTTTAAAAGGGACTTAGCACATATGTTCTTAGGCCAGTACCAGCACAACCTCGACGATAAAGGCCGCCTGATGATCCCGGCGCGGTTCCGAGAGCTGCTGGAAGGCCGCGCTTACATCACGCAGGGGTTCGAACGATGCCTGATGGTAATGACCGAGTCCTACTTCAAGCAGGTGGCGGGACACCTCGACTCCCTCAACATAACCGATCCGAATGCGCGCTTGCTGCGGCGAATGATCTATGCCACAGCTTTCCCGGTGGAAGTGGATAAGGTGGGCCGGGTGCTCGTGCCGCCCACGTTGCGCGAGTACGTGGGTCTGGATGGCGAGGCCATCGTAGCCGGGCAAGGCGAGTACTTTGAGGTCTGGACGCCCGAGGCCTGGGACGAACAAGTCAAGCTGATCCAGGACACGGAAGCCAACAACCAGCGGTTCGCGGCGCTGAACCTTTCCGGCAAGCCCACGCAATAGTCCTGAGCGGGTCTGCCGCCATGAAAGACTCGCTGCACCAACCTGTACTTTACAAAGAGATTATACACGCGTTGCAGCCGAAGAATCCGAGGCGCTACATCGATGGGACGGTAGGCGCGGGCGGACACGCCCGTGGGATATTGGAGGCCTGCTTGCCGGACGGACGCCTGCTCGGTCTGGATGTGGACCCGAAGGCGATCGCCGCTGCCCGTGAGACCTTGGCTCCTTACGGGAAGCGGGCCGTACTGACGCAGGCCTCCTACGTCTCCCTGCCGGAGGTGATGCGCAGCCTCGGGTGGGAAGCGGTGGACGGGATCGTGCTCGACCTGGGGCTGTCGTCGATGCAACTGGACGAGGCACAGCGCGGGTTCTCGTTCCAGCAGGAGGCGCCTCTCGACATGCGGTTCAACCCGCAGCAGGGCATGACGGCCGCGGAGCTCGTGAACGGCGCAGACGAGCAGGAGCTGGTGGACATCCTGCGGCGATACGGCGAGGAGCCGAAGGCGAGGCAGATCGCGAGGAGCATCGTCCGGGCAAGGCCGATCACGACAACGGTGCAACTGGCGGAGGTGGTGAAGCGAGCGTACCCCGGTCACAGCCGGATGCACCCGGCGACCCGCACCTTCCAGGCGCTGCGCATCGCCGTGAACGAGGAACTGGCGGCGGTGGAAAACGGTCTGCCGGGAGCGATAAGCGCCCTGCGACCGGGCGGGCGGCTGGCGGTCATCTCGTTCCACTCGCTGGAAGACCGGATCGTGAAGGACTTCTTCCGGAGCCAGAGCAGGGACCAGGTGAACCCGCCCTACGAACGGCTCTACGAGGTCGAACGGAAGGCAACGTTAAAGGAGATCACGAGGAAGCCGATCACGCCCACGGAGCAGGAGATCGAAGAGAACCCGAGGGCGAGGAGCGCGAAGCTGAGAGTGGCAGAGAAGGTAAGGGAAAAGTGAGCAGGGAATAGGGAATGGTGAGTAGCAGGTAGTGAGGAGTGACCGGTACAGAGGGAATGGTGGGAAGTGGATACGGCAAGTGCAGGACGAGAACGGTAAGCAGCTTGCAGTCTTGACAAAGAGAGATACCTATGCAAATCAGTTCGCTTAGAGTTAACAGCCTGGTTCATGCGTATCGACAAGCGCCGTGGAGGATCCAGCGGCAGTGGCTGGGCGGGTTCCTGCTGGCGGTCGTGGGAATCGCGATGATCGCTTCCCTCTACCTGGATGTGACGGCGCAGGCGGCGATCTCGGGGCGGCAGATCCAGAACCTGGCGGGCGATATCATCGCAATCCAGCACAATAACGCAGACGCGGAAACGCAACTGGCAGCGCTCAATGGGACAGCAGCCATGGAGGAGCGCGCTAATCGCCTTGGCTACCAACCGGTGGACCCCACGGTGGTGCAATACATCGTCGTGCCGGGCTATGCTGCCCCCCAGCCGGCGATCCTGGCGGTGGCACCGGCCTTGAAGCCGGCGGCGCCCAGCATCGCCCCGGAGTACACCGAGTCGTTGATCGAGTGGCTGCAGCGGGCGCTGCGCACCAAGCCCGCGGCGGGCCTGGGCAGGCAGCCATGAGACAAAGCTACGCCTGGCGCTCGCTGCTGATCGCCGGCCTGCTGGCGTTCGTCGGCGTCTCGATCGTCTTGCAGATCCTGCGCATCCAGAACAGCCCGGAGGCAGCCATCTTCCGCGTGCAGGCCGCCGAGTACGCGACGGTGCTGCAAACATTCTACCCGGAGCGGGGCGAGATCTATGACCGGAACGGGCACCTGTTGGCGGGGAACAAGACCGTATATGAAGTCGGCGTGCAGCTCTCCGAGGTGCACGACCCGCGGGCCGTCTCGCTGGCAGTGGGCGCGGAGCTTGGGCTGAACGCCGATACGCTCTACGGGCAGATGATGAGCCCGCCGGCGAAGATGCAGTACATGGTGCTGGCGAATTATGTCGACTCAGCGAAGGCAGCGGCGCTCCAGCAGCTCCAGATCGCAACCGCGCAGAAGACTCCCTCGGGGCAGTTCAGCAGCCTGTCGGGGTTGCACTTCACCCCGCACCCGCAGCGGAGCTACCCGGAAGGTTCGCTGGCGTCGAACGTGCTCGGCTTCGTGAGCCGGGAAGGCAGGGGGTATTTTGGTATCGAGGAGAAGTACAATACACTCCTGGCCGGCACTCCCATTCAAGTCTGGGTGCCGACCGACCCCCACAAGGCCGGGGACATCCCGCGGGTCCCCGATGGCATAACTCTGGTGCTGACAATCAACCGAGATCTACAGGCTGCTGTCGAACAAATCCTCGACGATTCACTGGAAAAATACGGGGCAGCACACGGGACCATCGTGGTGATGGATCCAAAGACGGGCGAACTCCTGGCGCTGGCGTCTTCGCCGCGCATGGACCCGGGCCAATTCTGGAACTACACCTCGATCTACAAGAATGCCAGCGAGTTCGACCGGGCGATCAGCATGCCGTACGAGCCGGGATCGGTGCTGAAAATCCTGACCATGGCGGGCGCACTGGATAGCGGGACCGTGACGCCGAACACGCCGTTCCTGGACACGGGCGCCATCATGGTCGGCGGCGCAACGATCCACAACTGGGACGACGCAGCGTGGGGACCGCAGGACATGATCGGATGCCTACAGCACTCACTGAACGTGTGCCTGGCATGGGTATCGACCCAGATGGGCGCGAACACCTTCTACAGCTACATGAACCGCTTCGGGCTGGGGCACCTGACCGGCGTCGACCTGGCGGGCGAAGCCGCCGGACGGCTCAAGGTGCCGGGTGATGCGGACTGGTATCCGGTAGACCTGGCGACGAATGCCTTCGGGCAGGGCGTGTCGGTGACGCCGCTGCAACTGCTGATGGCGGCGTCGGCCATCGCGGGGGACGGCCGCATGATCGCGCCGCACGCGCTGTATGCGATGGTGCGCGACGGGCGCGAGTACAAGGTCCCTCCGCAATATGCAGGCTCGCCCATCACGGGAACCACGGCGCAGACCGAGAGCCAGATGCTGGCGATCTCGCTCGAAAAAGAATCCTCGAACGCGCTGATACCGGGATATCGCGTGGCCGGAAAGACCGGGACGGCGCAGATCCCGGGCGATTACGGATACGAGGTGGGCGCGACCAACGCCTCCTTCATCGGCTGGGGGCCGGTGGACGACCCGAAGTTCATGGTGTATGTGTGGCTCGAACGGCCGTCGGCATCGATCTGGGGCTCCCAAACGGCCGCGCCGGTTTTCGCACTGGTCGCGCAGAAGGCGACCATCCTGCTCAACATACCGCCGGACGATATCCGCCAGGAGATCGCCAAGCCATAATGCTGACCATCGCGGACGCCATCGAAGCCCTCACGGATGTCCGCCTCGATGCGAGCACCATCATCACCGAGGCGGCCATCGATTCCAGGCAAGTGATCCCTGGATCGCTGTTCGTCGCGCTGCCGGGCGAACGAATGGACGGGCATGACTTCGTGGCGCAGGCCTTCAAGCGCGGCGCAAGCTTCGCGGTGATCCAACGCGATGTGGCGGAGGCGCCGCGGGTGCTGGACCTGCGGGACGGCCTGAAGGACGCGGACAAGCCGGACCTGACTCCCCCACTGTGCATCCGGGTGGAGAACTCGCTGGCAGCGCTCCAGCGCATCGCGCGCTACTGGCGGCGCAAGCTGAGCCTGCGCGTGATCGGCATTACCGGCAGCGTCGGAAAGTCCACGACGAAGGAAGTCGTGGCGCAGGTGCTCAGCCAGAGGTACCGGACGCTGCGGAACCCGGGGAACCTGAACAACGAGATCGGGCTGCCGCTGACCATGCTGCGGCTCGGGCCCGGATACGAGCGGGCCGTGCTGGAGATGGGCTTCTATGTGCCCGGCGAGATCGCGTTCCTGTGCGACCTGGCGCTGCCGCAAATCGGCGTCGTGACCAACATCGGAACGGTGCACGCCGAGCGGGCCGGATCGCAGGAGGCCATCGCGCGGGGCAAGGCGGAGCTGGTGCAAAGCCTGCCCGCTGCCCCGGAAGGCACAGCGATCCTGAACTTCGACGACCCGCTGGTGCGCAAGATGGAGGAGAAGACCAAGGCGCGGGTGTTCTTCTACGGCCTGTCGCCGGAGTCCGACCTGTGGGCCGACCGAGTGGAAGGGCTGGGGCTGGATGGGATCCGGTTCCGGCTGCACTATGGGGCCGAGACGCTCCACGTCCACCTGCCGATGATCGGCCGGCACTCGGTCGAAACGGCCCTGCGCGCGGCGGCGGTCGGGCTGGTAGATGGAATGGATTGGCAGGAGATCCTGGATGGGCTGGGGCAGGGTCACACGCAGCTGCGGCTGGTGGCGGTGCGATCCGAGTCGGGGGCGCTCATCCTGGATGACACCTATAACGCGTCACCGGAGTCGATGTTGGCATCTCTCAACCTGCTGAGCGAGATCGACGCACAGCGGCGGATCGCCGTGCTTGGCGACATGCTGGAGCTGGGGCCGTACGAGCGTCAGGGGCACGAGATGGTCGGGCTGCGCGCGGCGCAGGTCGTGGACATCCTGGTGACGCTGGGGACGCGCGCGCATTTCATTGCCGAGGCGGCGCGGCGGGCAGGCATGAAGCGCAGCTCGATCCTGGAATTCGAAGACAACAATGCAACCATTGAGTGGCTGCGTGACAACCTGACGGACCGGGATGCGGCACTCATCAAAGGCTCGCACGGGCTGCGGATGGACCGCATCATCGCGGCCGTCGAGGTGCAGTCATGAAGCAGGTGGCGCTGGCGCTCAGCCTGGCAGGCCTGGCTTTCATCATGACCGTGATCTGGGGCGGGCCGCTGCTGCGCATCCTGCGGCACTTCCGAGTCGGGAAGATTATCCGGGTGGAAGAGCCGACGCATCATGCGGTGAAGATGGGCACGCCCACCATGGGCGGCGTCATGTTCATCCTGCCGGTGCTGCTGCTAACCGTCATGCTCAACGCCGTCTCGCTGATCGGCTTCGCACAGAGCGGGGTCGGACGGTCGGTGCTGGTGCCCATGATCGTGATGGTGCTGTACGCGGTGCTCGGCGCGATCGACGACTGGCAAGGCATCCGCGGGAAACGCCGCGGTGAAGGGATGCGCGCCAGGACGAAATTCCTGTTCCAGGTGATCCTCGGCCTTGGGACAGCCTGGGTGCTGAAATACCTGCTCGGCGTGCCGGATATGTTCGTGCCGGGCGTGCGCGGCTTCTTCGACCTGGGCTGGTGGTACGTACCGCTCGCGGCGTTCATCATCGTGAGCATGTCCAACGCGGTGAACTTCACCGACGGGCTGGACGGGCTGGCAGGGCTGATCGCGGCGACCGCCTTCGCCGGATACGGCATGGTGGCTCTCAGCCAACACCAGGTGTATCTGGCGCGGTATTGCTTCACGCTGGTGGGCGCGCTGTTCGGCTTCCTGTGGTTCAACGTGCACCCGGCCGAGCTCATCATGGGCGATACCGGCTCGCTGGCGCTCGGCGCGACGCTAGCCGTGGTGGCGCTGATGACGAGCCAATGGATCGTACTGCCGGTGATCGCGATCATCCCGCTGAGCGAGATCGTGAGCGTCGTCATCCAGATCCTGTATTTCCGCTGGACTGGAGGCAAGCGCTTCTTCAAAATGGCGCCCGTGCATCTGCACTTCGAACTGCTCGGGTGGAGCGAGACGCAGGTGGTGCAAAGGTTTTGGCTGATCGGCCTGCTGGCGGCGATGGTCGGGGTCGGGTTGGCATTGGTGTGAAGCGGGATTCGAGATTCGTGAGCAGGAAGAAGAGAGAAGAAAGAAATCGGAAATCGTGAATGGTGAATAGAGAGTAGAGAGTAGAGAAGAAAGATAAAGAGCTGGCGAAGAAAATGGCGACGGATTGGACGAACAAGCGCGTGGTGATCCTCGGTGCAGCCCGGCAAGGGCTGGCGCTGGCGCGCTGGCTGTCCGAGCACGGCGCCAGGGTGATCTTGAGCGACCGGCGGACGGAGCAGGAGATGGCAGCCGCGCGAACGAGCCTGGAAACGCTTCCGATTGATTGGGCGCTGGGCGGGCATCCGCTCGAAATGCTGGATGGCGCGGACGTGCTGTGCGTATCCGGCGGGGTGCCGACGAACCTCCCCATCGTGGATGAGGCAGTGAGGCGAGGCATTTCGCTTTCGAACGACACGCAGATCTTCATGGAAGTCGTCCCCTGTAAGACCGTCGGGATCACCGGGTCGGCGGGCAAGACCACGACGACTTCGCTTGTGGGCGCCATGGCGAAAGCGGCGCTGTCGGAGAATGGAAGCTCGCGGGCATTCGTCGGCGGCAATATCGGCGACCCGCTAATTTCCCACGTGGATGCGATGAAGCCGAACGACATGGCAATCCTGGAGATCTCCTCCTTCCAACTGGAGCAGATGAGCGTTTCACCGGATGTGGCGGCGATCCTGAACATCACACCGAACCACCTCGACCGGCATGGGACCATGGAAGCCTACACAGCCGCCAAGAGCCGCATCCTGGAGTTCCAGTCGGCGCAGGACGCTGCCGTGCTCGGCCGCGACGACCCGGGCGCGTGGGGGTTGCACGGCAAGGCCCGGGGCGCGCTGCACTCGTTCGGGTTCAGCAAGATGGAGGAGGAATCGGAGGGCACGTACTACGACGATCCCTTCCTTGTGCTGTACGAGCACCACGTCGATATCCCGCTGCTACGACGAGAGCAGATCCAACTGCGCGGCGACCATAACGTGATGAACGTGCTGGCGGCGTTCGCCATCGGGCACGCGGCGGGGCTGCCGCTGGATGCCATGCTGACCGCGGCGGAGGCGTTCCGAGGCGTTCCCCACCGGCTGGAGCTTGTCTCGAACCGCGGCGGCGTGTGCTGGTACAACGACTCCATCGCCACCGCGCCGGAGCGGACCATGGCCGCCATCCACTCGTTCCGCGAGCCCATCGTGCTGCTGCTGGGTGGGCGGGACAAGAACCTGCCATGGGAAGACCTGGCCCGGCTGGTGCACGAACGGGTGGAGCACGTCGTCATCTTCGGCGAGGCGGCCGGGAAGATCGAGAAAGCGCTGCAGAGCGGGCGCGGCGCGGTCAAGCCGTACAGCCAGAGGCGGGTGGCGACGCTGCGCGAGGCCGTCACCGCGGCTGCCGAGGTGGCGGAGCCCGGCGATGTGGTCCTGCTGGCACCGGGTGGAACGAGCTTCGACGAGTTCAAAGACTTCGAAGAGAGAGGCGAAAAATACCGATTATGGGTGCAGGAACTTTCTTAACGGAACGACCCTTTGCGCAGAGCAAACCGCAGCAGAAGCGGGCGCTCGGCTTGGACCTGCCGCTGGTCGTGGCGGTGATCGCCATCCTGATCTTCGGGCTGGTCATGATGTTCTCGGCCTCGTGGGACTATTCGCTGCTGCAATACGGCTCGCCGATGTATATGTTCGACCGCCAGCTCCAGTGGCTGGCCGTTGGGCTGGCCGCAGCCGCGGCTTTCGCGCTGCTCAACTACCACCGCTGGCGGAAGCTGATCGTGTGGGCGATGCTGGGCACGATCGGGCTGCTGATCGCGGTGCTGCTGATGAACGAGATCCGCCTGGGCGCCAAGCGTGCGCTGTACGAAGGCTCCTACCAGCCGTCGGAGCTGGCGAAGCTCATCACCGTCATCTACCTCTCGGTGTGGCTGTATGCGAAGCGGGACATGCTGCACGATATCAGCCTGGGGCTGGTGCCGCTGGGTGTGATCCTGGGTGTGATCGGCGGCCTGATCTACCTGCAACCGGACCTGAGTGCGGCCGGCACGGTCTTCCTGATGGGCGGCCTGCTGTTCTTCCTGGCGGGCGATGACCTGAAGCAGATCGGCGTGGTGCTGCTGATCGCAGCCGCGGCTGCGTGGCTGGTGGTGCAGATCAGCCCGACCGGACACGCGCGCGTGACCGAATTCCTTACCGGGCTCAAGGACCCGACGCAGGCCTCATATCATGTGCAGCGGTCGTTCGAGGCTATCGTCAACGGCGGATGGCTTGGTGTCGGGATCGGCAAGGCCCAATCCAAGCTGACCGGCCTGCCCGTGCCGCCGACCGACAGCATTTTCGCAGTCATCGTGGAGGAGCTCGGCGCGTTCGGGGCGCTGATCCTGATCGGGCTGTACACGGCGATCATCTGGCGCGGCTTGCTGATCGCGCGGCGAGCGCCGGACATGCTCGGGACGCTGCTGGCGACCGGGCTGGTGTTGTGGATCGGCATTGAAGCCGGCGTCAATATGATGGTGATGGTGGGGCTGCTGCCGTTCGCAGGCAACGCGCTGCCGTTCGTGAGCTCGGGCGGCTCCAACCTGGTATCGTCGCTGGCCGCCATCGGGATCCTGTTGAACATCTCCCGCCAGCGAGGCGAGATCGTCGACGAGGAACACGAAGAGCGGAGGTCCTACAGTGCGGCTGTTGATATGCGCCGGTGGAACCGGCGGAGGCGTGTATCCCGCCCTCGCCGTGTTCGAAGCACTGAGCGCTGAACACCCCGGTGTCGAGACACTGTGGGTCGGAGGAGAAGGCGGCATGGAAGCTGAGCTCGTGAAGCGGGAGCACATCCCCTTCCGCAGCATCCCGGCTGCAGGCCTGCACGGCGTTGGCCTGCGGGCCCTGCCGCGCAATCTCGTCCAGCTCACACGCGGAGCCTTCGCTGCGCGCCGCATGATCCGGGACTTCCGACCCGATGTGCTGTTCTTCACCGGCGGGTATGTGGCGGGTCCGATAGCGTTTGCAGCACGTGTGCCAGCGCCCGCCGGAAGCCGCATCCCCACCCTGCTGTACGTGCCCGACATCGAGCCGGGGCTGGCGTTGAAGTCGCTGGCTGTGTTCGCGGACCGGATCGCGGTCAGCGCCGAGGAATCACAGCAATACTTCCGGAAGAAGGTGGTCGTGACCGGGTACCCGCTGCGCGGGGAATTGCTCAAATGGACGCGCACCAGCGGGCGCGAGGCGCTCGGGCTCAATGACGAGCTGCCAGTGGTGCTGGTGATGGGCGGCAGCAAGGGGGCGCGTTCCATCAACCAGGCGGTCGTTGCAAACCTCCCCGCCCTGCTGAGGATGGCGCAGGTCATCCATATCACGGGGCAACTGGATTGGGAGACGGTGCAGAAGTCAACCGAGGCGCTGACAGAGGTCGAGAGGCAGCGATATCACGCGTTCCCGTACCTACACGAAACGATGGGAGCCGCTCTCGCGGCGGCTGACCTAGTTGTGGCGCGCGCGGGCGCCTCGACTCTGGGAGAACTGCCGGTGAACGGCCTCCCAGCGGTGCTCATCCCCTACCCGCACGCATGGCGGTATCAAATGGTCAATGCCGACCACCTGGCGCAGCGCGGGGCCGCCATCATCCTGGCAGATGAATTGCTTCCGCAAGAACTGCTGCGCGTTGTCACCGACCTGCTCGAGAATCCATCCAAACGCCGGGCCATGGAGGCTGCCATGCGCTCGCTGCGGCAGCCCGAGGCGGCGCAAGCCATTGCCGACCAGCTCATTGAACTGGGAGGAAAACGGCCATGATGAGTCTCTACTACGTCTTCTGGATGTTCGTGGTGCTGTTCGCCATCATCGGCGCGCTGCGAGGGTGGGTCAAGGAACTGCTGGTCGCGTTCAGCGTGATCCTGGCGCTGGCGCTGAACCACCTGCTGCGGAAGTACATACCGATCGTGGCAGACCTGCCGGATGACAGCACATCCTTGTTCTGGATCCAGACCATCATCCTCGGATCGCTGGTGTTCTTCGGTTACCAGACCGTGGCGCTGGTGCCGCACCTGCAATCAAAGGCCGGGCGCGAACGTCTGCAGGATGCGCTGTTCGGCGCGGTGCTGGGCGCGATCAACGGTTACCTGATCGCCGGATCGCTGTTGTTCTACCTGGCGCAAAACAATTACCAGGTGGCCCCGAACGCCATTATCCCGCCAACCGGCGACGCGGCGGTCCAGATCCAACAACTGCTGGGTTGGATGCCGCCACACGTGCTGGGTGAACCGGGCATCTACTTTGCGGTGATCCTCTGCTTCATATTCGTGATCGTGGTGTACATCTAGAGGTGCCAGGTACAAGGCGCGAGGTACCCGGTGCGAGGTACCATGTGCGAGGTGCGAGCTACGAGGTCAGAGCAATCGTGAATAGTTGAAGGTATGAGACTGGAAGAATGACGCACGTGCATTTCATCGGGATCGGAGGAAGCGGCCTGTCGGCCATCGCCCGGCTCTTGAGCGAGAGCGGCTACATCGTCACGGGATCGGACCGGGCGATGAGCAGCTTCGCGGCCGACCTGCAGGCGATGGGCGCCACCGTGTACATCGGGCACCACCCGCGGCACGTGCAGGGCGCGGACTGGGTGGTGCGTTCCTCCGCCGTGCCGGACGACAACCCCGAGGTAAAGGCCGCCTTGATAGCGGGCATCCCGGTCTACAAGCGGGCCGATTTCCTCGGGAAGCTGATGGAGGACAAGACCGGTATCGCGGTGGCCGGCACACACGGCAAGACGACCACGACCGCCATGATCGCGTTCGCGCTAACCGAGATGGGACGCAACCCGTCGTTCATCGTCGGCGGGGTGCTGAAGAATTACGGGGTGAACGCCCGGGCTGGCGGCGGCGAAGCATTCGTGATCGAGGCGGATGAGTACGACCGGATGTTCCTCGGGCTCCGGCCGCGCATCGAGGTCATCACGAACGTGGAGCATGACCATCCGGACTGCTACCCGACGATGGAAGACATGATGGAAGCATTCGACTCGTTCGTCGCGCTGCTGCCCCACAACGGGACGCTGATCGCCTCCATCGAGGATGCGGGGGCGGCAGAATTGCTGAACAGCGCCCGGCGCGCGGGCCGCCGCGTGGTGGCCTACAACCTGCAGGACGATCTGACCATCAAGGCCTCCACCTGGATGCAGGCACGCAATGCGACGCCGAACGACCGGGGAGGATTCGACTTCGAAGCGTCCACGAACTTCGGCGAGGCGCAGTCCACCAAGGTCAGCCTGCAAGTGCCGGGCGAGCACAACGTGCGGAATGCGCTGGCCGCGCTGGCGGTGATCGCGACCCTGGGACTCTCGATCCGGGATGCAGCCGCGGCGCTGCGGCGGTTTGCCGGGACGGGCCGACGGTTCGAGATCGAGGGCGAGGAGAAGGGCGTGCTGGTGATCAACGACTATGCCCACCACCCCACCGAGATCCGGGCCACGCTGGCCGCGGCGCGCAAGCGGTATCCGGGCCAGCGCCTGTGGGCCGTCTGGCAGCCGCACACGTATTCCCGGACCAAGACGCTGTTCAAGGATTTCGTCGAGGCGTTCCCGGATGCCGACGAGGTGATCGTGACCGAGATCTACGCCGCACGCGAACCGAAGGAAGATTTCTCGGCCGCGCAGCTCGTCAAGGAAATGAAGCACAAGGCGGCGCGCTTCATCGCGGACCTGGATGAGGTCGCCGAGTACCTGCACAGCAAGGTGCGGGAAGGCGATGTGGTGCTGGTGCTATCGGCAGGAGACGCCGACCGGGTAAGCACGGAACTGCTGAGCGCGCTGGAGAACTGAGGTGAAACATGCCGGACGATAAGAAGCGCACGTTCGAATCGATCACGCTGGGACTGCCGCCGCTGAAGATGGTCCTTGTGAACGCCCGGAACCAGGCGGAGGACAAGCAGCGCGGCACGCCCTCTCCAGTCATGAGCGAAACGACAACGCCGGCAGATAAAGAGAAGGCGATCCGCAAGCTCATCGAGTTGCTGGAGGATAGTGAATAGTGAGTAGTGACCAGTAACCAGTCCCGCTGAAGCGGTATCTCCGCTTCGCTCCGATAGCCAGTAGCGAGTAACCAGTTACGAGTAACCAGTAACCAGTGATGATGGATATGACGGCAAGCATCGTTGAAGAGCTGACAGCCCGGTTCGGCGAACAGGTGAGGCAGAACGTGCCCCTGGCGCCGTTCACCTCGGCGCGCATCGGTGGGCCGGCGGATGTACTGGTCACGGCAGGCTCCTCCGACGAGCTGGCGGCTATCATCGGCCTGCTCTGGGAAGCTGACGCATCCTACCTGCTGCTGGGCGGCGGGTCGAACGTGCTGGTGAGCGACCGGGGCGTGCGCGGGATCACGGTGCTGAACCGGGCAAAGGCCGTCAAGTTCACGTCCGGCACCGAACCGAAGGTGTGGTCCGAATCCGGCACCGTGTTCACGAACCTGGCGAACCGCTGCGCGTCCAAGGGCCTCGCGGGCGTCGAGTGGGCGTCCACCGTTCCGGGGACGATCGGCGGCGCGGTATATGGCAATGCGGGCGCGTTCGGCGGCGACATGGCGCACACCCTGGCACAAGCCGAGGTGCTGACACCGCATGGACGCGAGACATGGAGCGCCGCGGACTTCAGCTATGGATACCGGACCAGCGCGCTGAAGCGCGGCGACAAAAGAGGCGTTGTGCTCGCCGCAGAAATGTCACTCCGGACCGCGACAAAAGAGGAACTTGCTGTTAAAATCGGTGGGTTCAGCGAACGCCGCAAAGCGACGCAACCACCGGGCGCGTCCATGGGTTCGATGTTCAAGAATCCGGAAGGCGACGCCGCGGGCAGATTGATCGAGGCCGCGGGGTTGAAAGGCACTCGAATCGGCAGCGCTGAAGTCAGCCCGATCCACGCGAACTTCTTCGTGAACCACGGCAAGAGCAAGGCCAGTGATATCCGCGCGTTGATCGAGCTTGTGCAGAAAACAGTACGAGAGAAACAAGGCGTAGAGCTGGAGCTGGAAGTGGAACTGGCAGGAGATTGGCAGAACTGAACGCACCGGCGTTCGGACATTGAACCGATATGGCGACGAAGAAGAAGCTGCACGTGGCGTTGATATTTGGCGGACGATCGGGCGAGCATGAGGTCTCGCTCATGTCGGCGCGCTCCGTGCTGTCGGTGCTGGACCCTGCCAAGTATGATGTCACGCAGATCGGCATCACGCTGGACGGCAAATGGGTCACCGGCGCGGACGTACTCGGCAAGCTGGAAGCCGGCAAGCCGAGCGGGTTGGATCCGGTCATCGTGACGCCCGATCCATCCGAGGCCGGCATCTTCGTCGTGCGGGAGAAGAAGCTGGAGCGCATCAGTGACGTGGACGTGTATTTCCCGCTGCTGCACGGCACGTTCGGCGAAGATGGGACCATCCAAGGCCTGCTGGAGATGGCGAACGCCGCGTACGTGGGGGCGGGCGTGGTCGGCTCCTCGGTCGGTATGGACAAGGGCGTCTTCAAGGACGTGATGCGCTCGCATGACATCCCGTCGGTGGACTCGATCCTGCTGCTGCGCTCGGAAATCGAGAAGGACATCGAGGCGGCGGTCACGAAGGCGGAACGCGTCGGAGCGTACCCACTGTTCACGAAGCCGGCCAACCTCGGGTCGTCCGTCGGTATCTCGAAGTGCAACAGCCGCTCCGACCTACAGGAAGGCTTGATGGAGGCGGCGCGTTTCGACCGCCGCGTGCTGGTGGAGAAGGGCGTGGCCAACGCCCGCGAGATCGAGGTGAGCGTGCTGGGCAACGAGGACCCGCGCGCCTCCGTGCCCGGCGAGATCCTACCGAGCCGGGAGTTCTACTCGTACGAGGCGAAGTACATCGACGGCACATCCGGCCTGCTGATCCCCGCCCCGATCCCTCCGGAGACGGCCAGCGAGATCCGGGAGCTGGCGGTGCGCGCCTACAAGGCCATCGATGCGGCAGGCATGGCACGCGTGGATTTCTTTATCGACAAGGATTCTGGACAGGTGTACCTCAACGAACTCAACACCATCCCGGGATTCACGACGATCAGTATGTATCCCAAATTGTGGGGTGCCAGCGGCATCCCCTACAGTGAGCTGGTGGACCGCCTGATCGACCTTGCGATGCAACGCAAGGCCGACCGCGACCGGACCAGCCACTCCTACAGGAGCCAGGGATGAGGAACGAACGGGAACGAAGCCGGGCGGAGGCCGTGCGCATGCGCCGCCGCGAGCAATCGCAGAAGCGCGTGTCGAGGTCGTCGGAGATGGCGACCAGGCCGCTGCCCCCCATTACCTCGCGCGGCGGCATGAGCTATGCCGGTTCCGTCCGGGCTGCGCCGACGAGGAGCACACGCAAATATCAGTCTGCACTTTCGATGCCGGGCATCGAGGTGCGGCTGCCGGCGGTGCAGATCACAGGCGAGGGCATCCGGGCGCGGGTCCTGCCCCTGCTGATGTGCCTGCTGCTCGGTACGGCGCTTTACATGATGGCGAACCTGCCGGAATTCCGCGCCGCGCCCGCGCAGGTCACGGGAAACGAGCGGATCGGCGCCGACGAGATCAACGCAATCCTCAACTCGACCGGGCAATCCATATTCACGCTCCGGAGCGACGAGCTGGAAACGCGGTTGCGGCTGAACGACCCGGACCTTGCATCGGCGCAGGTCAGCATAGGCCTCCCCAATACGGTCCATGTGAAGGTCGTCGAACGCCAGCCGGTGGTGCTCTGGCAGCAGGGCAGCGGCTATACGTGGATCGATGCGGACGGCATTGCCTTCCGTCCGCATGGCACGCCGGGCAACCTGATCACGGTCGACGCGCTGGCGGCTCCGCCTACCAGCACTGCGACACAGGCAGACCCGCTCTCGCCGGTCCCGTATATATCGCCGG
>DATKAF010000349.1:0-30703 GCA_035498395.1 Anaerolineales bacterium | reverse complement strand
CAAATGTTAAAGAAAGAACGAGGCCGCTCGCGCAGCCCCGCTCCGTCCAGTAAATAATAAGAATTGTATGTTAGCTTAGCACCACTACGTTGGCCGCTTGAAGGCCTTTGGGACCCTCCTCGATCGAGAACTCCACCTTCTGCTCCGGCTCCAGCTTGCGGTAGCCATCCATCTGCAGCGCGCTGAAGTGGACGAACACGTCCTCTCCGCTGTCGCGGCCGATGAAGCCGTAGCCCTTGGTGGCGTTAAACCACTTGACGGTGCCAGTATAACGTTCGGACATCTTGCACGACTCCTACAGAAAGAATTATCCCGGCAGTCTGGGGTCGCTTTCACATCAGACGAGCACGGGACATATCCAAAGATTATCATGTGCAAGAAGTGGTGTCAAGTCACTTATTAATCCGCTTCCTGTACTTGGCATAGCGCGAGATCAAGTGGAACCACGGCGGCGACCAGACCGTCTGAGATGAGCCCTGACGGATGACCCGGCGTAGCCCTTCAGCATCCTGGAATGGCTCCAGCAGCATTACGGAGCGGCCCAGTTCCAGGGGCGCATGGGCGTCCGAGCCGACGGTCCCGGCCAGGTTGTGCTCCCGAGCGAACGCGATGGCCTGGTCGTTAAACGAACGGCGCATGCAGCGTGAGTTGTAGACCTCGATGGCATCCACCAGTGGCGTGATCTCCAACAGATCGGCTTCCTCCCAGCCTCCGGCGCGGAACTGGTCGAACGGGTGCGAAACGCTGATGAACGCACCTTGGCGGCGTAGCCGGTCGATGGTCTCCTGCGGAGAAAGGCCCGCCGGGATCTCCTCCGTCATGAACGAGGCCAGGATTTCGCCCTTGGTGGTCATGATCTCTTCCCCCACGATGACCCGCTCGGCATCGAGGGCTTGGGCGGCCCGGCCTCCTTCGATCGAATTGTGGTCGGTGACGATGACCCGGTCGATCCCCTTGCGGCGGCAGGCGTCCACCAGCTTCTGGGGAGGGGTGAGAGAGTCCTTCGAGAACATGGTATGACAATGAAATTCGACGCGCAGCATGCGCACAATTCTACTGCATAGCCGGTTGCCCGATTTCTCCTTTTCTTATACAATGAGAATCTATGAACAAGATCCCGTTCCGCCAACAGCCGGCATTTCGTAGCCTCCTGCTGGGAGTGGCGCTGCTGGGTATCTACGTCTACTACATCTTCTGGGGCGGGGGGTTCTGGTCGAACGCGGTCGGTATCGCGCTGGATCTGCTCCTGTTGATGATCCTGTATCCGATCTGCAGGTTCTTCTATTCCCAATTCATCCTGCCGACCCGCACCTGGGACGAGCGTCAGCAGATCGCCGCGCGGCTGCGGCTGCACGCCGGGCACGGTCACGGACCAGCCATCTTTGTGCGAAACGGCCGCAAGGTGGAACGGACAGGCGAGAGCGATAAATCCGGGCCCGGCGTCTTGTGGATCGACACCGCCAGCGCGGTCGTCACACGCACGCCGCTGACCTTCAAGAGGGTGCTAGGGCCGGGCGTTCACTTCATCGCGGCCAACGAGAAGATCGGCAGCGTCATCAGCCTGCACCCGCAAAACCAGTCTCTGGGGCCTATACAAGGCGATAACCCCTTTACGAAGCTGAAGGATAACCCGACGGACGAAGAGGGCCACCGCTTCACCGAGATGCGGACGCGCTGCATGGCCGTGCGCGCCACCACCCGCGATGGTCATGAGATCTTCCCCACGCTGAACGTGTCATTTAAAATCGACGCCAGGCCGGCGAAGCCGGGCCAGAAAGGCTCTCGGTTCGGCTTCAATGCAGAGGCGGTCGAACGCGCGGCCCGCAGCGAGGGCGTTAACCCGGCCTCCTCGTCCGAGGACAAGCGGCGCGTCGCATGGAACCAGTTGCCGGGCCTGATGGCAGCCGAGCTCTGGCGCGAGTACCTGGGCAAGTTCACGCTAAACGAGCTGTTCGAGGCAACGCAGAAGCCTCTGCCCACGATCCATCAGCCGGAGATCCCGCCCAGCACGATGGCCGCCATGCCTCCCCCCCTGATCATCCGCAGCGACTATCGTTCCCGGCTGCTGCGCAATTTCAACAACGATTGGGAGAAGAGGCTGAACGTGCTGATGCCGCCAGAGCCGCCTGCGCCGGAGGAGGAGATCCACCAGGCGCAGCTTGCCGGGGGCCCCAAGCCCGAAGCAACCGGGCAGACGGCTTTGCAGATCATCAACCAGATGATCAAGGCGCGGCTCTCGCAGGCAGTGGTCGTCAAGCTGGATGAGTGCGGACGGCCCACTGAGGGCCAGCAGGTCAGCGACGAGTATCGCAAGCTGACGGAGCGCGGCATCGTGGTGCTGGGGGCCGGCGCGGGCTCCTTGCTGCTGGACCCGGAGGCCGAGAGGCAGTTGCTATATAGCTGGACGAGCAGTTGGCTGACGAACGCCCGCGAGGACCAGAAGCGTATTGAACGACTTGGAGTCGCGTACGCAGAAAAGGGCAGGCACGCGGCCCAGCTTGATCATGCGTTGGAGCTGAGCGAGGCGTTCAACAAGGCCGGCCCGGCCTCCGTGCCGGCGGCGGTCGCGGCGCTCCTGCTAGCTGCCGAAGATGAGATACGGACCAGCGACCGGCTGCAAAGCATGGCGCGCAGTGAACTGGAGCTGCTGCGCGACCTTGAGAAGTGGCTGGAGGAAAAGTAGCCATGCGAGCCCGCTTGCGCCGCCAGCAGCAACCTGCTACCGCCTGGAACGTGGAGGTGGCGCGCTTTAAAGCCCTGTGGCGCAGGTGGCTCGATTACCGGCTGAACCACTTCTTCGACCTCACCATCAGCGGGCCGCGCACACGCCAGCGCTGGGTTGGTCTGCTGGGCCTGGGCTTCGTCGTTGGGGGTGCGGTGCTGCACATCATCTTCTACTACATCCCGTTGCTGGCACCGATTCGGCCGTTCGTCCTCTCGGACCTGCCCGTCTTCATCGTGCTCACAACAGCCCGGCTTGTCATCGTCATGTTCATCCCCGCCTTCATCGCCATCACGCAGGCGGGCAACTACCTGGCCGATATCTTCGAGTTGAAGGACCCGTCGGTCGCGTGGGATTACATCTCCACGCTGTCACTCACGGGCTGGGAAGATCTGCTTCACATCCTGGAGGGCCGGACTGCCGAAGACCGCGCCCCAAGCATCGGACCGGGCAGCCAGAAATACATCATCCGCATCCGTGACGGACAGGTGGCGAAGGAAAGCCTGGATTCGCCCGCGTTGCTGATCGGCGGTCCGGGGATCGTGATCGCCGAGTTCGACTCGGCAGCGCTATTCGAGAAACCGGACGGCACACCCCACGTGATCGGCCTGGCGAGCGCCGTTCCCGATGCAGCTAGCAAGCCCAACGTCGTGCTGGACGGCTTCGAGCGGCTGCGCGAGCCAATCATCAATCTGCGCGACCAGTATATCGGCAACCTGGCCGGGGAATCGATGACGGTGCTCAGCCGCAGCCTGGACGGAATACCGATCAGCGCGGCCGACGTGCGCGGCATGTTCAGCGTGATCCGCCACAAGCCCGATGACGTGGCGGTGAGCAGCATCCACGCGCCGTACCCGTTCGAGCCCGCCGATATCGAGCGGCTCATCTACAAGCAGGCGGTGCGCGTGTTGAACGAAGGACCTATCGCCTCCAGCGAGCCGGACCGCCGCTGGGACACGACCATGCAGGGCCTGATCCGCAGTTCCCTGGCCGAGTTCATGAGCCAGCACAAGCTGGGCGAGTACCTGGCAGGGATCGGCGCCCTGGAGTCTGAGCTCTCGGAATACCGGGAGGATACGATCGCATCCACCACGCTGCACTATGCCAGCGACCTGCCGGACTCGACCGGGCAAACGCCGCCCCCGCGCAAGTTCTACCCGCGCGCCGAACTGCTGGACCGCTTCAACCGCAGTTCGGGGTCGTTCGCGCAGCGGGCCCGCGACCGCGGCTTGCAACTGCACTGGGTCAACGTCGGCACATGGCGCATGCCGGATGAGCTGGGCCAGGACCAGATACGTGACCGGCACCAGGAGGCATGGAGGCTGAACCGCGAGAATGCCCGGCAGTCCTCGCCGGAGAACCTGGAGCGCAGCGCGCAGGACGCCTACTACAACGAAAAAGTGCGCCTGATCCAGCGGGTGCCGCTCGAGGCGCAGCAGAAGAACAAGGCCAAATACAGCGAAAAGAGCCTGTTGGTGGAATGCCTGCTTCAGGATTTCTGGGAGCAGATCGGAGATGGGCTGACAGCTTACTACGACAATCCGAACCATCCGCCCGAGCTGGAGACGATCGAGAAAGCCGTGCTGCGCATGGAACGGCTGCTCAAGGTCCAACGCGGGCACATGATCGGGGGAGGCAGCCTGAGCAAGGTGCGGACGGAGCCGGGAACGAGCATGGAGGACGAGACGCCTCCGGCGCCGACCTCCAAGTACGAAGCCGAGATGTACAGTATGCTCCTCGCCAAGCTGGACGGGGACTACAAGGCTGCCGAAGGCCTGATCGCGCTCGAAGGACGGCGGCGCCCAGATCTCGGGCGGGCGGAGTTGATCCATCGCATCGTCACGCGGCACGAGCGATACGCCCGGTAGCCACACATGAAAGCCTCCGATTTCATCTCTTCATCAGCAGAGATAAGCCGCGCGGTCACCGAAAGGGCACCCGTCGTCGCGCTCGAGTCGACGGTCATCACGCATGGGCTGCCGTACCCGCAGAACCTGGAGATCGCGCGCGAGATGGAGAGCATCGTCCGCAATGCGGGTGCGCTGCCCGCCACCGTCGGTGTGATCGCCGGCAGGATAAAGGTCGGCCTGACGAACGATGAGCTGGCCCAACTGGCGCAGTCTCGCACAGCCGTTAAGGTCGGCCCCCGGGATATTGCGGCCACGTTGGTGAAGAAGGGGATGGGCGGGACGACCGTCGCAGGGACCATCCAGGCTGCGGCGCACGAGGGCATCCGCGTGTTTGCAACCGGCGGCATCGGCGGGGTGCATCGCGGCAACGCCACGGATATCTCACCGGACCTTCAGGCCATGGCAGATACGTTCATGGTCGTCGTGTGCGCCGGGGCGAAGGCCATCCTGGACCTGCCTGCCACCCTCGAGTACCTCGAGACCATGGGGATACCCGTGGTCGGCTACAAGACGAAGGAGTTCCCCGCGTTCTACTCCCGCTCCAGCGGGCTTCCGGTGAGCGTGACTCTCGACACGCCGCGTGCCATCGCAGAGCTGGCGCAGGTCCAGTTCCTGGTGGGGAGCCTTGGCACCGTGCTGGTCGTCAATCCGGTGCCGGAGTTCGACGAAATCCCGCAACAGCAGATCGAGCCGATGATCGAGCAGGCAGTCAGGGAAGCTGCGGATCGCAAGATACACGGACAGGCCGTGACGCCGTTCCTGCTGCAGCGCGTCAGCGAGCTGACGGCCCGGCGCTCGGAGCGCGCGAACCTGGCATTACTGCGCAACAACGCCAGACTGGCGGCCGAAATCGCGGTGGCGCGGTCGGCCATCTTGAAAGAATGGAGCTGAGGGCATGGACACGGAATTCACGATTTCGGCGTTGATTCCCGCCTCACCCGAGAAAGTATTCCGGGCATGGCTCTCCACCGAAGGCCACACAGCCATGACGGGCAGTCCAGCCAGCGTGGTGCCGCGCGTGGGCGGCGAATTCACAGCGTGGGACGGCTACATCACCGGAAAGACCACCGCTCTCAAGCCGTACACGCGCATCGTGCAGGACTGGCGCACGACCGAGTTCCCGGATGACTGCGCCGATTCGCAGATCGAGATCGTGCTTGAGGCAGTCGAAGGCGGCACCCGGCTCACGCTGACGCACCGCAACATCCCCGCAGGCCAGGCAGATGGCTACAAGAGCGGCTGGGTGGAGAGCTACATCGAGCCGATGACAGGATGGTTCACGAGGAAATAGATGATCGGAGGGGTCGAGGACGCTCGGCCCCTCCGGCTTTATGCCAGTAACGCGGGCTGCGCGGCCCTATTCGCCCTGATTCCCCATCAATCCCTCGACCAGCGCGGCAGGCACCTGCACCGCGACCACTTCGCCGCGGACCGTGACCTCGCCGTCGGCGATGATCCACTCTTCGACGACCACACGGCGGCCTTTTAATTCCTTCACCTTGCCGCGCACTTCGAGCGTCACGCCGAGAGGCGTGGGCTTGTGATAGTCCACATGCAGCGAGGCGGTGAGGTAGCGCAGCGGCGGCTCTGAATCCATCGGGCGGGATTCGGCGCGGTACCCGGCGGCCGCGGCTGTTCCCGTGCCGTGGCAGTCGATCAGTGAGGCGAGCATGCCGCCGTACACATACCCGGGGATCGCCATGTGATCGGCGGAGGGCGTGAAATGGCAGACAGTCTCGTCGCCGTCCCAGTAGCTGCGGATATGATAGCCTTCCGGGTTCAGGCGGCCGCAGCCGTAGCAGTATGATAAGTTGTCGGGATAATAATCCTGGAAAGCCTTCTCTTTCATGGTGTCACCGTTGCGGCTGGCTCGGTCTGTGGAGCTGCAGGAGTGAGTGTAAAAGTGGGCGCTGGTGTGCGCGTCGGCGTGTGCGTGGTCGTCGGGGTCAGCGTGGGCAGTGGGGTTGGCACATCACCCTGGACCAGGAAGCGGCCCACCACTTTCCACTCTTCGCCGACAAAGATCTGCACTTCGTACGTGCCGGGCTGCCATCCGCCCACCGGGTTAGAGCAGTGAGCTTCATCGTAGCCTCCTGTGCCGCCCGCGAACGGGTGCGTCTCGAGACAGATCTGCTGGCGGTTGCTGTCGCGCAGCCAAACGGCCGTCCACTGCGCGCCGGGGACCATCTGGTCATAGGAGTAGGTCGCGTAGATGGTGCCGATCGGATTCTCGAACACGGTGCTCGGGTCAAGTGGTTGCAAGTTGTTGTCGATCTTCTCCGATAACGTGAGCGGCGAGAAGACCGCACTGGGGTTCGGCGTGATGTCGCTCTGGAACAGCGCGAGCACTGCCAGCGGCAGTGAGGGCGTGGAGGTGACCGTGGCTGTATCGGTGACGAGCGGCGTATCCGTAACGGTTGCCGTGGGCGTGATGGTGGGCGTCGTGGTCACCGTCCGGTAAGGCACGGCCGTCCACGTCGGTGTGATGCTGGGCGTGGGCGGGAAGTACATGTAGGCCATCGGCAGGCCGAACGTCGGCAGAGCGAACGCAAACAGGGCCAGCAACGCGGCGAGGCCAAGCATGCGCCATCCGCCGGTCTCGCGCTGGCGGCGCAGGCGATAGAAGGTCATCTTGCGCGCGGATTGAATGGCGCGCAGGCCGCTGCGTGCGCTGAAGAAGGCAAACACGATCGCCAGGATGACCATGGCGATCACGCCGGCTCGGATATCCATACGCGGCATTATACTGCCTTAGAGAATCGAGCCCGACCAAGGGTTGGTTTGAAATAGCGAAGATATGAGGCCCTGGACAGCAGGGGTTGGATGATGAAGGGGGCGCTGTGTGGAGGCACTACGATTTCGGCAGACTCTGCGGTGCTCTCCGGCTCGGTGGTACGTACGTGTACCTGATTGCATCTATGGGGCAGGCACGGGCACATTTCCTACAGCCCTTGCATGCATCGGCATGAGCCACTTTCGCGTGGCGATGCCAAAGGATAATAACCTTTCCAAGTGTTCCATTCGGGCAGGCTTCGACGCATTTCCAGCAGGCATCGCACCGGCTGCGGTCCAGCTCGATGTATGCCGTCCGGCTGTGGTGCTTGCTCTGTGCATGCCGCTGAGGGGTCATAGTGGCTCCGCTAGCTTTCCTGGATGATCCCGTGCAGCAAGATATCCGTCAGACCGCGGAATAGCTGCTCGTCGGTCAACCCGAGAGATCGGAATCGGGGATTATCGAAGATGTTGATGGCTAGCTCCCAGAAGATGGCTTGAAACAGCCGGCGGTTAAGCCCTGGACGCAAGGCTTTCTGCCGACGCGCGCCGGCGAACAAGTTCTGGAACAAACCGTTCAGGGTTTCGACGCGGACTTCCTGGACCTTGGCGTAGGCCGCGGGGTAAATTCGTTTGAGCTCCTCCGCACGTGCGAACACATCTGCAGATGGCAGCGCGCTCAACCCCTCCCCAATTTTGTTGAGCACCTCTTGCCAGTCGGCATCTAGATTTCGCTTGAGCTCAGCGAGTCCACGCATGAACATCTTCTCGGGGAGTAGGAACGCTTCAAGCGTCAATCGCTCCTTGTCGACAAAGTGGCGGTAGACCGTGACGCGGGTGATACCCGCGCGTTCTGCAATCTGATTCATACTCGATGCTGCAATACCTCGCTCGCCAAATAGCGCAAGCGCGGCCAGCAGGATTCGCTCACGTGTACGCACCTCGTCTTGGGTCATGATACAATAGTATCACTCTTTGTATCATTTGTAAACATGTTTTCAGCGGCTGGCCCGGCTGGTGCAGGGACAATTCCTTCGGAAAGCACAGCCCGCGTTACTTTGGGGTCATCCATCTGCAATTCTCGCAGGGTACAATTGGCTTCGTGAATAATCTCATTTTCCTCAAACTGGGCGGGTCACTCATCACAGACAAGACCAGGCCGTACACACCAAGACTGGACAGCCTGAAGCGGCTCGCAGACGAGATCGCCGCGGCTATGGCTGCTGAGCCGGCGCTGAGGCTGATCGTGGGACACGGCTCTGGCTCCTTCGGGCACTACGCGGCCACCGAAGCGCTGGCCCCCCACCCCTATCCCCCGCATGACGCGCAGGGCGCGCTGGACTACTGGCGCGGCGTCTCGGAGGTATGGTACAGGGCATCCCAGCTCAACCGCTGCGTGGTTGAGGCGCTGCGG
The DNA here is from genome assembly GCA_035498395.1 of Anaerolineales bacterium. GTDB lineage: Bacteria > Chloroflexota > Anaerolineae > Anaerolineales > Villigracilaceae > Fen-1038. Next base: position 21,885 of record DATKAF010000349.1, on the reverse strand, counting down.
GAGGCGCACATCCCGGTAATGTCGTTCCCCGCCTCCGCGGGCGCCTGTGCGGAGGGCGGCAAAGTCAAATCCTGGTTCCTTGAGCCGTTCGATAAGGCGCTGGAAGCAGGGCTCGTGCCGATCGTCTATGGCGACATCGCCTTTGACTCGGTGAAGGGCAGCACAATCCTCTCGACCGAGATGCTCCTGTTCCACCTGGCGCAGCGCCTGCATCCAGAGACCGTGCTCCTGGCAGGGCTGGAGGCGGCGGTCTGGGCCGATTTTCCGAGGCGCCAGCAGCGCATCGAGAAGATAACGGCGGCGGGCTACGATGCCATTTCCGGGCACGTGGGCGGGTCGCACGGCACCGACGTCACCGGGGGCATGCGGTCCAAGGTCGAAGAAATGCTCGAACTGGTGAGCCAGATACCTAAGCTGACCGTCCAGATCTTTTCCGGGGAGGAACCCGGCAACCTGGAACGGGCATTGCGCGGTGAAGTGCTTGGCACGTTGATCGCAAGTGACGAATTCTCGCGAAAACAGGACGGATAGCCCTTGTCAAATTTGTGAAATTTCCCGCATAATTGACGCCGTTCATACAGCAAACAAGAAGGAGCGAACCATGGCAGTGAAGGCCAAACTCAAGCTGAAAAAGTCTCCCGGCGGGGGAAACGGCAAAGCGAAGGTCGCCAGGAAGAAGCTCGTCCCACATAAGACATCCGTAAAGAAGCTGCTGAGCCGCAGCACGCCGCGCGGCTTCAAGGCGACCAGGCTCAAGCTGCTGCGTCCGGTGCCTTCCGACATCGAGATCGCGCAAGCAGGAAAGCTCAAGCCCATCCTGCAGATCGCCGAAGAGCTGGGCATCCGTCCGAACGAGCTGGAGTTATATGGCCCTTACAAGGCAAAGGTCAAGCTAGAGATCCTGGACCGGTTGACCAAGCGCCCGAACGGCAAGTACATCGATGTGACGGCCATCACCCCCACCCCGCTCGGTGAGGGCAAGACCACCACGACCGTTGGACTCTCACAGGCTCTGGGCGCGCACCTGGGCAAGCGGGTCATCACTGCCATCCGCCAGCCATCGCAAGGCCCGACGTTCGGCATCAAGGGCGGCGCGGCCGGCGGCGGTTACTCGCAGGTCATCCCGATGGAGGACTTCAACCTGCATCTGACCGGTGACATCCACGCCATCACGGCCGCGCATAACCTGTGCGCCGCTGCGCTGGATGCCCGCATGCTGCACGAAACGATGCAGGACGATACCAAGCTGTTCGACGCGCTGTGCCCGCCGAACAAGAACGGCGAGCGCCGCTTCTCGCGCAGCATGCTCAAGCGCCTCAAGAAGCTCGGCATCGACAAGACGAACCCGAACGATCTGACCCCCGAAGAGCGCAGCCGCTTTGCACGGCTCGACATCGACCCGGCAACCATCACGTGGAAACGCGTGATCGATGTCAACGACCGCATGCTTCGCGAGGTCGAAGTCGGGCTCGGCCCCGAAGAGAAGGGCTTCGAGCACCGCTCCGGCTACGACATCACGGTCGCCAGCGAGATCATGGCGATCCTGGCGCTGACTACCGGTCTGGCCGACATGCGCGACCGGCTCGGCGCCATGGTGGTTGCGACCAACAAGCGCGGCGAAGCCGTCACCGCGGAAGACCTGGGCGTGGCCGGCGCGCTGACCGTGCTGATGAAGGACGCCATCAAGCCGAACCTGATGCAGACGCTCGAAGGCACACCCGCCTTCGTCCACGCAGGTCCGTTCGCTAACATCGCTCACGGCAATAGCTCGATCCTGGCCGACAAGATCGCCCTCAAGCTGGCCGATTACGTCATCACCGAATCCGGCTTCGGCGCGGACATCGGCATGGAGAAGTTCTTCGACATCAAGTGCCGCTACAGCGGGCTGGTCCCACAGGTGGTGGTGCTGGTTGCGACCGTGCGCGCGCTGAAGATGCACGGCGGCGGCCCGAAAGTCGTGGCAGGCAAGCCCCTCGCTTCGGAGTACACCGAAGAGAACCTCGACCTGCTCCAGAAGGGCCTGCCGAACCTGGAACGGCATGTCCAGAACGCGCTCAAGTACGGCGTGAATGTGGTCGTGGCGGTGAACTCGTTCGCCATGGATACCCCCGCCGAAGTCGAGATGATCCGCAAGGCCGCATTGGAATACGGCGCGATGGACGCGGTCGTTTCGACGCACTGGGCCGACGGCGGCGCAGGCGCGGTCAAGCTGGCGGAAGCGGTCATCAAGGCCGCCGAGAAGCCGAGCAACTTCAAGTTCCTATACCCGGTCGAGATGCCGATCAAGGATAAGATCGAGTGCATCGCTAGGGAGATCTACCGGGCTGACGGCGTGGACTACTCGCCGGAAGCAGAAGAGCAGATCGCGCGCTACAACCGGCTGGGCTTCGACAAGCTGCCAATCTGCATGGCGAAGACGCACCTGTCGTTCACGACCGATGTAACGGTCAAGGGCGCGCCGACCGGTTTCCGCATCCTGGTTCGGGAGATCCGCGCATCGGTGGGCGCAGGGTTCCTGTACCCGCTGCTGGGCAAGATGAGCACCATGCCGGGCCTGCCCACCCGCCCCGTGTTCTATGACGTAGATCTGGACCTCGAGACCGGCAAGGTCGTCGGGTTGTTCTAAAGCCCTCTGCGTTCCTCGAACAAGAAGTCAGCCCTCGTCGCAAGACGGGGGCTGACACACAATAGGACACGGAGTTCACGGATCGGACGGAATTACACGGATTCTTTTTTAATCTTCAGGAAGATTCCGTGATAGTCCGTGATATCCGTGTACAGCGCTTTTCGTTACGAACACATCCAGGTGGTTTCCGCGTTCATCCGCGCTCGTCCGCGTTCTATCCACATCACGGCGTCGGCACCGGGCAGCCGCCCAGGTTGACGCGGACGGTGACCGAGCCATCGGCGCCGGAGGGCAGCCGCGCGCAGCAGTTTTGCGAGGCGTCGAAGCCATACCCGCTCTGGCAGCGGTCGGTCGTGGTATCGAGCGAATCATTGGCACTGCATGCCGGGTTGGTCAGGCTCAGCTCGAACGAGTAGAGCTGGCGTCCATAGCAGGTCAGAACTTCCTTGCCGTTGACGACAGTACCGGTATCTACGCAGGTGAAATCGCCGGACGTATCGACAACCTCGAACTGCGTGCCCGGAGGCACCAGCACGTTGGTATAGGGGATCTTCTTGACGCAGTCCAGGGGGTACTGCACGGCATCGAACGCCTGACAGCTGGACGAGACGCTGCAGACCGGGACCTGCGGCGAAACGCTGCTGCCCTCGGCGGCTGGCTGGACAAGGGAGCCTGTAGCGGTGACACGCTCGAGTTTTGGGGCGGGAGGCTGTGTGGCAGCGGCTGGGACGGTGCGCAAGTTGACGGGAGCGTACATGGAACAGGCCGATAAAAGGAGCGTACCGGTAATCGCGGCCGCGATGCAGACCGTCTTCTTCATGGTTCCATTCTCCTCCGAGGCAATTCTCGCCTCTTATGAGAGGATTATGACAGACATTGATACGGGGCGATACGGGCTTGCAGTTCTGCAAAGTTAGCATGAGAACGAAGGGACGGTTACACGAAAGGGCGCGTGGTGGGTACCATTGATTCTGGCTTCTGTGCATCGGTTCGGCAGAAAAGAATGAACCGGAGATAAACGGAGATCACCGGATGTCAATCCCCGGTTCATCTGTGTTCATCTCCGGTGAAGAGGACCCGGGTCCCTACTTCTTCCCCTCGACGTAATAGATCTCGCCGGTCTTGTCAGAGTACAGCAGCTTGAGGTTCGCGATCGTCCCCAGCTCATCGGGCGCGGCAATGTGATGATACTGGTTCGGCGTGAACCACACGATGTAGCCGCGCTCCGGAGGCCAGTTGGGATAGTTCTTTGGCAGCGCGGCGATACGCTGCTCGCGCGAGAGCGTCTGGTCTTCGAATGGCAGCGTCCGCACGGGATGGCGGAACAGGAACCAGACGATGTTCACATAGTTGCTGTAAACGGGCGCGTTCGCGTCCTGCGCAAGGATTGGAGCCGCGGCCCGCACCACGCCCATCTCGTGGAAGGCTGCGGAGTTGGCGATGTTGTAGTTCGTCGGCTCGCCGCGTGCCAGCGCTTCACGCAGGTAGCCCTGCATGCTGTAGACCGGATAAGCAAGCCAGATCAGCAGCACCACCGGCAGCGCGTAGGTCTGGATGCAGCTATCAGTGCGGAAGTGGCTTAGGACAAGCTTGTCCACCGTGATGAAGATCAGCGCGAGCACTCCTGGCAGGATCACCACGTAGTAACGGTCGGAGGTCAGGTCGAGATGGTCGGCGGTCACCACCGTGAAGGCCAGCAGGAAGAAGTAGACGACCGAGAAAGCCAGCGAAGGCCAAACGTAGCGATTTGACAGTGCGCGCAGCCAATCGAGCCAATCCTGCCGCTTGTTGATGATGATCAGGAGGACCACGATCGCAGCCAGCACCGTCCACGGGCGCAGCAGGAACGGGTCGGTGAACGACAGGCGCGGGATGAACCACCACAGGATCTTCGTGAGCGAGAGGCTGATGTTTTCCAGCGGCAGCATCTCGCCTAGGTCGCGCGGGCCGAAGGGCGAGCCGCTGAGCGGGATGTTGTGTACCACCGCCCAGATGCCGATCGGCATGGCGCAGACGAGAGCCGGCAGCAGCGCTTTCAGCAGGCCGCGCCAGCGTTCCTTGTAGAAGGCCGCCGCGAACGCCACGCCGAACAGCGCCACGCCCAGATAGCGTTGCAGCATCGCCAGTCCAGCCAGGATGAACATCCACCAAATAACCCCCTCCGCCCCATCATCCTCCGCGCTCGGTCTGCTCCGGTGCGCTGCAAAGATGCCACCCCCTCCTGCCTCCCCCAAATTCGCTTGCAAGACGAACATGCGCGATGGCCCAGTATGCGAATTTGGGGGAGGTAGCCAGAGGCCGGAGGGGGTGGCTTTCAAATACCGCGCGGCGGCGAAGAAGAACAGCAGCAGGAACGTGCCGAACAACGGCTCGGAGGCGACGTTGGCATAAATGCGCAGGGTCGAGCGCGAGAGCAGGAGGATTAGCGCGCCTGCCGCGGCGAAGAAGGGCTTCTCAGGAAAGGTCCGGTAGAGCAGCCAGCCTGCCAGCCAGATGTTGACCGCGTACAGCAGCACGTTGAGATACCATGCCGTGTCGAAGGTGTTGAGACGCGTGAGCAGGCTCAGCCCGGCCATGACGAGCGGGTACAGCGGAGGCCACAGCACGAACGGCGCTCCGAGCATATCCACGAAGCCCTTGCCTTGTAGGAGGCTGTTGGCGGTGGACAGGTTGCGCGCCGCGTCCGACGATACGCCCGCGCCGTACTTCGATGTGGTAATGAGGATCAGCGTCAGCCCGATTAGCGAAAGGGCCGCCAGGTAGAGGGCAAAGCGGGCGTGGCGCGAGAGCGATCTCATGGCTTTTTGGTACACGGCTTACACAGATTTGACGGAATGACACGGACTTTCTTTTAGGTGTTCAAATGCTTCCATGTAGATCCATGCTTTCCGTGGAACCTGTGTCCAGTTCTTGAATCATATTTGTCGCGAATCATTATAATGGATGCCATGAACCAGCCAAACTTCCTGTCCATCGAAGATGCGCTCGACTCCATGCGGGAAGGCAGCCTGTCACCGCAGGCGCTGGTCGAGGCCTGCTCCCGGCAGATCGAGCGGCTGAACGGCGAGTTATGCGCCTTCGTCACCGTTCTCAAGCCACAGGTCGACGAACGTCACGAGCGGGTCGGCAAGCTGTTCGGCATCCCGCTGGCGGTCAAGGATCTGTTCGATACGAAAGGCATCCGCACCACAGCGGGCATGCGTTTCTTCGCCGACAACATCCCGGACGCCGACGCAGTGGCAGTGGTGAAGGTCAAGGGCGAGGGCGCGGTCGTGATAGGCAAGACCAACACGCACGAGATCGCCCTCGGCGTGACGACGATCAACCCGCACTACGGCACGACGCGCAACCCGTGGGATACAAAGCGCATCCCGGGCGGCTCGTCGGGCGGCTCGGCGGTGGCGGTGGCAACGGGAATGGCGCTGGCGGGCCTTGGCACCGACACCGGCGGCTCGATCCGCATCCCGGCCTCGCTGTGCGGCGTGGTCGGGCTCAAACCAACCTATGGTCGTGTGAGCGTGCGCGGCGTCGTCCCGCTCTCGTGGAACCTCGACCATGTTGGGCCGCTGACGCGCACGGTACGCGACGCGGCGCGCATGCTGCAAGTGCTGGCCGGCTACGACCCGAACGATCCGTTCTCCGCCGAGCAGCCGGTGGACGATTACCTGGTGCACATCGAAGATGGCGTGAAGGGCTGGCGCATAGCGGTGGCAGCCGGCTCGTACATCGACGAAGCCAACCCGGAGGTGCTATCTGCCGTTGCGGAGGCCGTGAAGGTCTTCGAACGGCAGGGCGCGAGGGTCGAGGAGGCCGACGTGACCTACCTGCGCGATGCGGCAGTGGCGAACAGCCTGATGACGCCCGCCGACGCGGCCGCCTTCCACCGCGACCGGCTGGCGGAGCACCCCGATTGGTTCGGCGCGGACGTCCGCACCCGGCTGGAGATAGGCCGGGGATACACGTCGACGGAGTACGCGCTGGCGCGCAAGACGCAGAGCGAGACGAAGCACTGGCTCGTCGAGTTCTTCAAGCAATACGATGCGCTGCTGCTGCCGTCCACCGCGATCACCGCGCCGCTGATCGAAGGCAATGACGCCGTGGAGCAGGCAAAGCGCCTGACGCGCTTCACCGCGCCGTTCAACCAGACAGGTGTGCCGGCCATCTCGGTGCCGTGCGGGTTCAGCCAGGCGGGCCTGCCGGTAGGCTTGCAGATCGTCTCGGGCCTGTGGCGCGAGGCGGCGGTGCTGCGGGTGGCTCGCGCGTACGAGAGGGAAAGAGGAGCGATGCGATCTCCGGTCTAGGGCCGAGGTGCGGTTTTGGGTCGCACCCCGAATTTGTCCACCGGCAAAAGTAAAGGGCAGTCCGGTTCGGGACTGCCCTTTCGCCCTACTGAGCTTTTTTTGTGATGGCTGGGTATGAGCTAGGCTCGGCCTCGGGTGAAGAGCCGGTAGATGGCGATGACGATGATGGCGCCCACCAATGCCACGACAATGCTCTGGATATCGACGCCGGTCATCAGGTTGGAGCCGAACAGCACGCTCGAGAGCCAGCCGCCCACGAAGCCGCCGATCACGCCCATCACCAGGTCCATGATGAGGCCCGTATTGGTCCGCATTAGCAAGTGCGCCAGGAAACCGGCGATCAAACCGACTACAACTGTCGCTACGAATCCCATAGTCTTTTCTCCTTTTTTCTTGTTCGCGTGCCATGCCCGAGGATCGTGGCAGGTTAGGTCTTCCACCTGCATCCTGCCCCTGGCCTCAGGCCCATCCAGGGGAGGCTGCTTGCCGAACAATGCCGGATGGGCTTCGAGCATCCTCCAACGACTGCTCTTTTATTAGCCGGCGCTTGAATCCTATAACGTTCCGTGCTCATGGTCCGTGACTTGCATTTGTGTACCCCCAGAATCAATGGGCAGTCCGTTCGGGACTGCCCATTTGCGTTACTGTCCTTGATGAAGTGGCCGGGTGTGAGCTATGCTCGGCCGCGGGTGAAGAGCCGGTAGATGGCGATCACGATGATGGCGCCCACCAGCGCCACGACGATGCTCGTGAGATTGATGCCGCTCATCAGGTTGGCGCCGAACAGCACGCTCGAGAGCCAGCCGCCCACGAAGCCGCCGATCACGCCCATGATGAGATCCATGATGAGGCCAGTGCTGGTCTTCATCAGGAGATGCGCCAGGAAACCGGCGATCAAACCGACTATAACTGTCGCTACGAATCCCATGGTCTTTTCTCCTTGTCTCTTCTAGTGCCGAGTGCCCGAAGCACCTTGCAGGTCCGGGCCTGCACTTGCGCCTGTCCCGTGTGCTCAGGCGCAGCCGGGAGAAGGCTTATCATGCAGCTTGCGAAATGTCAGGCCTTGTGCAGCAGCGACGGTGGAATGTTGCCGCCGTTCTCCGCGATCTTCTGTAACACCGTCTGGTGCAGCCACACGTTCATCTTGGAGTAATCTCCGCCCATGAGGTCGGGCGGGCAGCCAAGCTCGGTCGCCAGCTCTTTGCGAGCCTGGAGGCTGCTATCCATCCCCAGAAGCTTCAACATATCCACGATCGAGACTTTCCAATCGAGGCCGGGACTGCCGCTTGCCATTTTGTCCAGCTTGCTCACGACGTCCACCATCGCCATCGGCGCCGGCTTCGGAGCCGCAGAAGCAGCCGGCATGGATGGAGCCGGAGGCGTGGAAGCTGCTGGAGCCGGCTGGTTGGGGTGGAATGCCGCGGTCGGGGTGAAGGTCATCGGCTTCTCCGCGGCGGCCGGGGGTGCGGCCTGGGCCGGCGGAGCCGCAGGCCTTTCAATACCGAGCTTTTGGAGGATCGTGTTGAAAATACTCATGGGCTCTCCTTTCTGCATTGGACAGAATACAGGGTGTTGGCGACCAGCTCCCAATCGCGTGGGCATCGTCCGCCACAGACATTATACAGCGTTCCTATAACAGTGCGCCTATCCGCCATGGTTAACCCCCGTTATCGCCCGGCGTGACGCTCCCAGTAGAAGCGCCGAATCTTGCATCCTGGCAGCGATCAGGCATCTCCAAGGCAGGGACGGCTCAGATCATTGCAGAATCTCATCATCCGCGACGAACTCCGGCAGGTAGCCTTCCGGGTCGGGGAAATAGACCGAACAGACACACAGCCTTTCACGGGTGGTCGTAAACGTAGAAGATGTAATCCTGCGAGACCGTCTTGACACCCATATCGTTGAGCAGGCGCAGAAGCTGTGCGCGGTGATCGGTGCCGTGGTTCACGACGTGAATCAGCACCTGCCACAGGATCAAGTTCTCGTCTTCTCCTGCTCCGAACGGCCTGGTGAATAGCATATCGTCGCGCAGCGCTGCCAGGTAGGCGCGCATGTCGCCCTCAAGGCCATCCCAGTATGCGCGCAGGGCGTTCCGGTCATCGAAGCGGGCGGGGTCCATCATGTCCGGCACGCTGAGGCCGCGCAGCGGGGTGAACCACGTCTGGTCGGCGCTCACCATGTGGACGAGCTGGTTGCGCACCGAGCCATGAGAATAGCCTGCCTCCTGCGTGAACTGCTCCTGGGTCAGCGACGCGACGTAGCGATCCCACATGGCGCGGTTCTCGCTGAAATGGTAGCCGTATAGGTGCCGGAATGAATCTGCGTTCATCTCTCAGCCTGCTCCTCCGAGTGGGTTGGACGAATTATAGCGGAGGTAGGAGCGAAGAGAGAACGCCCGCTTGCCTGCGCCGCCTACTCGAGTTTCTTCCAGAACTGGCGCACCGGCCCATGCTCGGGATAGATCGTGGACGCGGCCGTTTCGATTTCGAATTCGAATAGTATGTAACGCTCTGCCGGGGTGTAGTTGGCGGAGCCGGCAGCCAACGCACGCAGCTCCGGATCCTTGACCAGGTGGGCGCGTCCGCTGAGAATGAACTCGCCGCTCTGACCGCTCGTATCTGTCACTCCGCAATGGATAGAATAGCGGGGATCGCGCTCGAGGTCATGCCCTTTGGGCGAGGTCGGCTCCATGAACACGAACAGTCGCCCGGCCGCAATGATCGGCGTCATGGGGTGGACGCGCGGCGAGCCGTCCTTGCGCAGCGTTGCAAGATATGCGACCTTGCAATGCAGGCGCTTGAACCCAAAGCTGGCGAGTTCCGGCTGTTGTTCTTCCAACGACTTCCAGCTCATGAACACTCCCTGATACCGCTCCGGCTGCTACGCCGCGGGCCTGGACGACCAGCTTCGTCCAGGCCACTGTGCAGAATAAGCGAGCTAAAGACGGCGCGGCACTAGAACTAGTCAGCAGATGAGGCTGGCCGAGGACTTTATGTTCACAGACGATGACAGCCCCGGTTTATCCCATGCTCTCTTTCGCGGCTGGCAGGTTCACTTCACCGAGTGGTGAGAAGTACAGGATGAGCGCGAGCGCTTCGTAGCCGATCGCGCCGATGATGCCCACAGGCAGCGGCCCGAGCAACGGATTTGGGGTGCCGGTCAGCGTGATGACGGCGATTGCGGCAATGCCGTTGATCGCTGCGTGACCGATCACAGCCGGCCACACGCTGCCGCCGCGCAAGGTGATCCAGGAGAGGAAGATGCCAAAGCAGAAAGCGATCCACACGAAGAGCAGTGGACCGATCCATGGATGGCCGGGGTACGTGGATCCATACTCGTAGCCCATGAAGATCACCGGCCAGTGCCAGAGGCCCCAGATCGCGCCGAGTAGCAGCGTGGCTTTGCGCCACCCGAGCGGCATGAACTTGGGGAGCAGGTACGCCCGCCATCCAAGCTCCTCTCCCAGGGTCGCCAGAAAGTTCGCAATGGGAGAGATCAGTATCACGCCCACGGCTTCGATCACCACGAACAACCAGGCTGGAATGCTAGATAGGCTAGGCGTCCGAGCTAGGCCTTGCCGGAGAGCCTCCAGGTTCGCATCGAAATAGCGCGGGTACAACAGGAAGAAGACCGCCCCACCAAAGATGGTCAGCAAGCCGGGCGTCACCCAACCGATCAGCCAGAAGAGCCAGCCCTTGCGGAAATGGGGCCGCAGGCCCATGTTCTTCCAGCCTTCGCGCGTGAAAAAGCGGGTCAGAAGGTTGGCGATGCCGGGCGCCCACATGTACGGAACCGCCAGGAGTACCAGGGCCAGCGAAATGCCTGGCGCGATCTGCTTGCTATTCGACAGTCCGCCCGTCAGATAGACGACCAGGCCCGTCAGCCAGGCAATACCGAACGCCAGCCCGAGGAAGACGGCAACCCGGCGCGTATCAACCTTTGCCGCAGTTCTTTGCTGTTCGGTCGTTTCCATTCTACTTCCTCCGCGCTCCGTTCTTAGCTGACACCTAACGGCTGAAAGCGCCCTACCGACCCTCCGGCCACCCTTCCCAAATGCCGATGGACTGTGCCCAGCTGGGCATAATCGAGTTGGCATTTGGGGATCGCGAAGCATGCCAGAACGGAGTGGAGGCAGGGAAGGGTAGGGCTCACGGTTTCTTCGCCACGCAGGTGTTATTGCGCGAGTTCCACGTGCAAGCGTAGCTGTTACGCAGGCACACCGGCTCCTGTGTGATCTTCGAGCAGATGTCTGCGGGCTGACTGCACCGCAACAGGTTAACCGTGACCGTCACACAGCCGGGGCCGGTCATCCGCACCTGGTTCGGCACACAGGTCTTCTGCGTATCGTCGTATTTGAAGCCCACCTGGCAGCCGGGGTATGCGCCGCCGGAGGCCGCCTGGCAACACTGGTTCTGCGCGTCGTAGTTATAGCCTGCCGCGCAGCCCTGGAATGCAGTGCTGGCCAACGCGGTGTCGTTGATGCCGTAGGGAGCGTCCGGCGCCGTTGGGGAAATGCAGCCGCCGTATTGTCCATCGAAGTACGTGCCGAGTGGGCACTGGCCGTTCAGGTTCAGGCCGACGGCGCACACCTTCTGCCCGCCGCGGTCAATGACGTTGTATCCGGGCGGGCAGCCGCCTGTGGCAAGCTGCAGGCTGGCAGGAGAGTACACGCAGGCGCCGGAACCGCTGTCGAATGCATAGCCGGGATCGCACGCGGGCGTAGCGCCGGTTTGCGTGGGCGAGGTGCTGCATGAGGCGTTGCAGACGGTCACTTCGCCGCTCGACTTATCCGGCCCGGTGCAGGTCAGGACGCGCTTGCCGTCCACCACCGCATCCGAGCAGCTGTAGCCGCTGGTCTGGACCGTGTACTCGGCGTCCTGGGAGATCTGGACGGTAGTGTAACCGGCCTTGCCCGCGCAGTAGTTACCGCGCACGTCGGCCTGTGGCACCTGGCATGTGCCGGTCGCGGCAGGCGAGCCGGTCGGGATGTAGGAACCGGACTGGCAGAACGGAGCGATGGCTTTGGGCTGTTGGACCACGCAGCGGAAGCCGGTATCGCGGCTGTGGAAGGCGGGCGCGCCGAAGTGCCGGATGGCGCTCAACGTTTGATCGGCCTCCGTTTCAAAGCTGGAGCCGCGGACGACGCGCGTATCGCTCGCGCTTGGGCCGGTCGGGTTGGAAGCAGGCATATCGTTGTAGGCCTGCTCCGCGTAGTAGTCGCTCACCCATTGGAATACATTGCCGGCCATGTCGAACAGCCCGTACGGGCTGCGGCCCGTCGGATAGGTATTCACGGCGGTGGTGTGGCCTTCGCAGCCCTTGTAGTTGGCAAGATCGCAGCCGACGGTGTCGTTGCCCCACGGATAGACGGCCCCGCTGGAGCCGCGCGCAGCCTTCTCCCACTGCGCTTCCGTGGGAAGCGCGCCCTGCACCCACTTGCAATAGTTGGCGGCCATATCCCAAGTGACGCCTACGACCGGATAGTCGCCGTAATCGGGGTTGGTGTATGGAGGCGTCCCAATCTCCGCGGCGGGCGGCGCGCAATTGCCTGTGGCCACACACTGCACGTACATCTTGTTGGTTACGTCGCTGAGGTAGATCCAGTATGGATCCAGCGCGATCGTCTTCTGCGGCGTGTTGCCAATACCCATTCCCATGATGAAGTCACCCGCGGGAACGTAAGCGAGCTGGCTGCCGTCTAACCACGTCATAGTCGTCCCGGCCTGCGGTCCTGCAACCGACACGGGAACGAGCGTGGGCGCCTCGCTGGATGCCTCCGGGACGGTCGTGAGGGTTGGCGGCGGAGGCGGCGGCGCGGAATTGGTCGGAGCCAGGTTGCTGGCGGGAGCGCAGGAAACCAGGATCATCACCCCTACAAGGACGAGCCAGGTGAGACGGTTCATGTTTTCTCCTGTCGGCAAAAGATTATACATTAGTCGGCCCGGCTGATATGCGGACAGGCAAATTGCTTAATGGATTGGGCGCATTTCAAAAAGATTGAGAAGAACAAAGAAGACCTCCTCCTTGCTTGTTCTTTCTTTGTTTCTTTCTTCCTTATTCTTTCCTTCCTTGTTCTTTCCGTTTTTTGTGACTCCGTATTGGTTAATTCAGTACTTAATATATCGACCGGTTTACCATCGATGGATGAACCGTTCACGGATGAACCGCTTACGGATGAACCGTTTACGGATAACTTGTAAGCGGTTGAACCATCGACGGATAACGGCCCGATGGTTGATACATCGGGGGATCACCGGTGTTCGAGCTGCATGCACCAGATCGATCTGCGAAGGGCGGTCAGGACGACTGCTACCCTCTTCTTCGTTTCTGATCTGGCACAGGCCTCTATGGGGCACGCTTGGGGTGAACGACCCAATGATTTCAGCAATCTTTAAGGTACACTATGCGAAAACCTAAGCACTTCTACAGTACAAACATTAGTGGTATATTAGCTTCCAAGTTACCGCCGGCTTATGGCCCGGCGGGGATAATCGAGGGGCATTTTGTTAGTGAGGTGGCAAAGGAAAGGAGGATTCCTTATGCGTAGCCATCCCCGTTGGTCTACCTTATTTATCCTAGCAGGCGTTGTGCTGGCTGCGGCCTTCGTGCTGGCAGCCTGCGCCGGACAAACCGGTCCGGCTGGTCCCGCTGGCCCGGCAGGTCCGGCTGGCCCGGCGGGTCCCGCAGGAGCAGCGGGTGCAGGTCTGTCGGATGCTCAGGCCACCGCGCTGGCGGACGCCTCGGCCTTAGCGACCGCTGTGCCGATGTCTTACGCCAAGGTCTCGCGCGGCTGCCCGGCCTGTCATGCCCTGGTTGACAAGACGAAAGGCAACTACACGATAGCCTGGGAAGCTGCTAACGCTGCCACGGCAGCAGGCGGCACGCACCCGGATACGGCCCCAGATGGCACTTCGATGAAGCCGACCGATGAGGTCAGCGTCACGGTCTGCCTTCAGTGCCATGCGCCAGGCAAAGACGGCAAGGGCAACGTCGCACCGCTCTCCCTAATGGACATCGTCCATCCGGCCCACATGAGCAGCCTGATCTTCACCCGCGAGCTGGGCGGCTCCTGCTTCAGCTGCCACAATGTCGACGCCGACGGCAACTTCAACGTGCTGACCGAGACCGTCAAGGTCAATGACCACGGCGTTCCGGATCCGAGCCAGCTGCCGATCCCCGGCGCCCTGGTTCCATAACCGAATAGCTCAGAAGAGAGAGAGTCTCAGAAAAGGCCGGCGATCCCAGTCGCCGGTCTTTTCGTTCCACCGACTGATCTGCCGAAGCTCACCAAGCGCGGCAGATGAGCCGCCGCCTTCCAAACGGGGGAACCCCCTACTGCGCGATGTGACGTTGGCATGACATTCAATACATTGAACCGCCAAGGACTCGTCTATATAATCCTTACAGACCTTGCAATTTCGATAACTCCTATGGAATAGGCTACTTCAGGCACAAAAGTGTTGGAAATCTCATGAAAATTGCGCGGTACTGCTCCGATACGCCTGGCAGGCGCCGACGCATCTGCTCTGTTGGCTTTGTGCTCATCCTGATGCTTGCTCTCGTGCCCGCGGCGGTAGCTCATGCAGATGGGCCAATGCCGGTCCTGGACCAATCCTTCACCGCCCCGGGTGATTCGGGGGCCGCCCTCAATGACTGCTGCCGCTACGTCGCCCAGACCTTCACCGCCGGGATGACCGGCGCCCTCACCGCCGTCAGCCTCGACGTGGTCTCCACATCTGCCTTTCCGCTGAAGGTTTCCATCCACGGCGTGACCAACGGTCTCCCAAACGGCAGTATTCTGAGCGATGTGTACGTCTGGGGCACGGATGGAACCGCGCATCCCGACGCTCCCCTCTCGCTCATGGTCAACGTGGGAATCGTGTACGTGCAGCGGGGACATAAGTATGCCGTCGTCGTGGACTACGATGGCTCGGGCACCCCGGGTCACGCGGAAGGCAACTGGAACGGCGCCTCCGGCAACCGGTACACGCGCGGCACAGCCTACGCCACAAACGACGAGTCCTTTGCCACGTGGACGGCTCTAGGCACCCCAGCGCTTGACCTGCACTTCAAGACCTACGTGGTGCCCGGCGTGCCCGACTCCGACCTGTCGATCCAGCGCATACGGGGCGCGACGGTCGCCCGGGCCTGCCACTGGTTTAGCGAGACGTACCGCATTAAGAACCATGGGCCGGATACCGCCACCCATGTGGGCGTGTACGCCGGCGGCACAGACCAGTTCGATCCTGCTGGCGGGACCTGGTACGCGGGGCCGTTCCGGCTCGCCCCCGGCCAGAGCCGCCTCGTCACGATCCACTTCAAAGTCACAGCCTTCGTGCCGGGCGAATCGCGGCAGGGACGCGTGAATGCGCGTGTCGCGTCGGATGTTCATCCGAATATCGCCATCGACCCGCACGGCAACAACGATTGGACCGAGAGGCTGGTGCTCCTGGTCGGCAGGCCAGCGCTCAGTTGTCGATAGAACCTGTTGGAGGATGCCAGCGCGATGATCTCCAGGGGACATCGCGGACTACCGGACGACGGCCTTTTTCTTGCCGCACGCCCGGAGGAGGTCGACAGTTTGGCGGGAGCCGTTAAGGGGCGGATGCCCGACGCCATATCGATCTCCAAACCAGGACGCCCCACATGTGGGGCGTCCTGGTCCTGTGCAGCCTGCCGCGACCCGTAACTTTGCTGGCCGGTTGGGGTACTTACAGGCGAGATTTATCGCTCCGTTCCCATCGCAGCCGCCTGATATCTTATTGGAGATGTAGCATGACAGAACAGAACGGAACCACCAAGGTCCCCAAGTATGGAATTGGCAAGCAAGCAGGGGAAGTAGACGAAGTTCGACTTCAGAGTACGGGCACCCAAGACGACACCCGCAAGGCCATCATCTCGCAGTACGGAATAGGCAAGACCCTGCTTGTCTGGCTTGCCGCAGCAATACCGATGGGCGTGTTGGGCTGGTTCGTCGCCCCGGCGCTCGCCCAAGGCTCCAGCCAGCCCGGGTTTGTGCGCCTCGCAGTCCTCACGGTTGGATTGTTCTGGCAGTTCGTACTGGTGCTGGGCCTGCTCTTTCGCGAAACAGGCAGCCTGCGCCTGTCCGTGATTCTACCGCGTCTCTGGGTCCAACAGCCCCGCTCTCCACGGTCCGGCGCCGTGGACCGCCGGTTGTGGTGGTGGCTCGTCCCGCTCATTGTGCTGGGCGCGGTTTACTCTATGCAGATCAGCAGCATCATTAGCCACTACTGGGTTACCCTCTTCCCGGCGCTGGCAGAGCCGCCCGGGTTCTCGATGTCAGGCTTCCTGAGTACACCGGAAGGCCGAGCGAAGCTCGTCGGCGCGTGGGGCTTCTATGCACTGTTCCTGTTGAATGCCGTGCTGAACACGGTGATCGGCGAAGAGCTGCTCTTCCGCGGATTGTTGTTGCCACGAATGTCAGGCTCGTTCGGCCGGTGGAGCTGGGTCGCGAACGGCCTGCTGTTCGGCTTCTATCATTTCCACCAGCCATGGGTAATGGCCGATGCAGCCGTGCAGGGCATGTTCCTGCTGGCACTCCCGAGCAAGCGCTTTCAGAGCGCTTGGTACGGTATCGTCATCCACTCGCTCGAGAGTGTGTTCTTTGCGTTCATCTTGCTCGGACTCGTGCTCGGACGAGCCTAGGGATACGGCTTACGGGTTCAAGGAGTCAGGCAGAGCCCATCCCAATCAGGACCGCCTGGCGGTCTCCACTCAATCTGTCAGTCCAGTTGCACCTGCTGCGGATCGGCTATTAATAGTACCTTGCCCGCGGTCATCTGGTTGATATACGTCTCCAGTCCTCCTTGCCCTTCTGCCAGGAGCAGCTTCTTGTGTATGGGCGAGTGCAGGTCTGTTGCCAGCAACCACTGCGCCTGGCGGGAGAGCTGCAATATTTTGAACAGACTCTTTTCCCCGAGCCAGTTGGCGAGGAACCAGCCTTCGAAGCGCAGGCTCTTGCTCAAAGACACGACCGGATCGATGACCGAGTCTTGGCCCGAGAGGCGTGAATACAGCAGGATGGTGCTGCCGTAGGGCGCCGCCTCGGCGAGTTGCTTGGTCATGCTGCCAGCGATCGCATCCAGCAACAGGGTCGCATGCAGACTACCGGCCAGCGCTCTAAGCTGCTCGGTGAAATCCGCATCGCTGCTGTTCAGCACACACTCGCCTCCCACGCGGCGCACATGCTCCACCTGCTCCTGCCTCCGCACAACATGGATGACGGGCATGCTGTATCGTTTTCCAAGCCGCAATATCATGCCTCCCAGTGCGCTCGCTGCGGCGGTGCTCACGAGGGCGCCATGCTTGCCCCGCCGCGCGATTTCGAAGATGGCAAGCGCGGTCAGCGGGTTTACTAACAGCATCGCACCCTCTTCCAGGCTGACGTTCTTGCTGAGCGGCATGCACTGCCGCGCAGAAGTCACCATATATTCAGCCCATGTCCCGTCGCCGTTCAGCGGCGCAGCGCAAGCCACCCGGCGCCCCCTCATCAGGCGCGGCAGCATGCCTGCACCGCCCTCTACCACAGTTCCGCTCCCTTCCAAGCCTGGGGTGAACGGGTATGTGCGCTTGCCGCGGTAGGTCGAACCGGATAGTGCTCCAAGATCTGAAGGATTGATCGGCGCAGCCGCCATCCGAATGAGGACCTGCCCGGCTCCTGGCCGGGGCACTGGGACCAGGCGCAAGGCTAACTTGCCATTCGGCTCATCCAGTTGCAGGGCATGCATTGTGGATGGAACGGATCGCTGCACTGTCGCATTCATATTAATTCCTCAACTCTCCATGACATGCAGATCAGGCCGTCCAATTGCAGCGCGCCTCGGCAGCCTGTCTCTTGTCAGTCGACGCGTCTGTACGGTCCTCTTACGTCCCAGCCCGCTTCCCTCATTGCCGAGTCCTAGAAAGCGCCGCGACCGCGTATGGACGATGCCTATAAGTGGTAGCAGACAGTGTTGTACTCTGCCGCCGTGACACGCGGGGACGGATTTGTTGTTACTTGCTGAAAGCTGATGGTTGATCGCTGAAAGCCATCAATGCGTTGGGCACTTCACACCCACCGACAGGCAGGCGCAGGTTGTCGAGCAGAACACCAGGTTGCGCTGGGCGCACAGCTCGACGCTCAAGTTGCACATACCCGGGCAGTCCGGCGGGTTGATCGCGGCGATCACAGGTGGAACGGTCCGCGCGCTAGAGCCGGGCAGGCAGAAGAACTGGCCCCCCCCTGCCTCGGTGAACATCGAGCCGACCGGGCACACGGGCTGATTCGCAAGCTTGCCGGTCTCGGCCGCGCAGCAGTGACTGATCGGGTGGAAGAAATAGCCCGCCGCACACTCGATGCTCGGGGTGCGGGTATTGTCCCACTTGCAGACACTGGTCACCGGATCGAACGTGTAGTGCGCGGGGCAAGTGGCATTCTGGATGCCCGAGTAGCTGCAGCTCGTGCTCAACATCGCCGTGCCGCCCAGCTTGCAGGCATACGTCAGCGGATAGGTGCCCGGCGTTCCGGACTTCAGCGAGCAGCCGACGATGCCGCCAAACGATGCGTTCGGGTCCCGCGGGTGGTCGTCGTTGAACGTTACGATCGCTCCGCCGCCGTAACGACAGGCGCTGATCTGCACGTCGATCGTGATCTGGGGGCAGTCGACGGCAAGCGACGAGAGCTGGGCATCGGACACGAGCGGGGCAAGCTGGCAGGAGGGCGCGAAATACGTAGGTTTGGAGACGACGCACCGGAATCCCAGGTCAGCTCGATGGGTCTTCGGCGAGGCGAACGAGCGGGCGTACGCGACCACCTCGCCGGGCTTGCTGCGGAAGCCCGAGCCGCGCTGAACGCGGGCGCGCCCGTCCGCGGGTCCGGGCGGATCGCCGGGCGGGCTGGCTTTGTAGTACAGCGGGTCGTACCAGTCTGCCACCCACTCGAAGACGTTGCCTTCCATGTCGAGCGCGCCGTACGCGCTCTCGCCCTTCGGATACTTCGTCACATCGGTGATCTGTTTCTCGCAGTTGTTGAAGTTGAGCAGGTCACAGGATGGATTGCCGCTCCCCCACGGGTAAAGCGAAGCTTCCGGGCCGCGCGCGGCTTTCTCCCACTGCGCTTCGGTCGGCAGGGAACCGTTCATGTAGTTGCAGTACGACGTTGCCTGATCATAGGTCACGCCGACGACCGGCTTATTGCGGCTCTCGAAGGCGCTGTAGTCGGGATTATCGGTTGCGTCGGGTGGATCGCACCGGTCCTGCGCGCCGCATAGCGCATACTGGGCATTCGTCACCTTCGTCGAATAGATCCAGTAATCGCTGAGCGTCACTGTGTGCTCTGGATTCTCAGCCGTACCGTGGCCCATCTTAAACGGCCCGCTCGGCACCGCCGCGAGCGATGTCCCGTCGGTGTAGACAAACGTCGAGCCGGCCTGCATCACCGGCGAGAGGTCCACCGGCGCGACGGTAGCGGTCGGCGCGGCAGCCGTCAGGGTGACCACCACAGGAGTCGTTGGAGGCGCGCAGGCAGCCAAGAGCGCCGCAAGCCAAAAGACGAAGGAAGGATGCATCCGCATGGAGCGGCGACTACTTCGCCACATTGAGTATCAGTCCGTCGTCCTTGCAGATCTGTGCGACCTGCTCGATCACACTTTCTGGCGGGAACGACAGCCCCTCAGCAGATTGCCAGGTGATGAATTCCCCGGGAGGGAGAGCCTGTAGAACAGATCTCAGCGCCTCCAGGTTAGGCAGAACAGTGGCGGCCGATTTGATCTCGCCCAGGCTCTTCTGACGGTTCGTTCCGATCAGCAGCGAGAATTTCCAGCTCCCGCCATCCTGCCAGCTATACAGCTCATAGCCTTTCATGGACCGCGGTAAGGGCGTGATCGCCGGTTCGACAGCCGTTGCACAGCCGGACGAGATCAGCACGAGCATCGCGCCAACCAGGAGCGTGCAGCCAACTTGCAAGGTTCTGTGTCGGAGGCGCATGAAGCTCAGTAGCATGTGCAGCTACAAGTGCCCGGGTCGAAGACGCCGCCTTTCGGGCACGACTGCCTGCACGAGACCGCCGTCAGGGTGCATTGCCCGCCGGCGTTCTTGCCGCCCGTGCAAGTGGCCGGGTTCTGGATGTGCACCAACTCGCTGTGGCTCGGATTATTCAATGCTTCGTTGCCCGGGATGCAGACCGGCTTGCCGGAAGCGTAGCCGAGGGCGCTTCCTAGCGGGCAGATCGGATATTCCTGAGCCGCATCCTGCGCGGATGTGCAGCACTGCTTCACGGGGTCATAGGTCAGCCCGGGCAGGCAGTCCTTGCCCGACGTGATCGATCCGTCCCACATGCACTCCGCCGTGGTTATATCCAGCTTGAAATGCTCGGCGCACGTGGCGGGACTGGACAGCACATAGTTACACGCGGTCGTGATGCTGGCGGTCGTGTCGGATGTGCACTTGTAGATCTGCGGGAAATTGCCCGGCGTGACGGAGAGCGGCGAGCAGGCTCCCAATCCCGAGACGACCGCATTCGGGTCGGGCGAATGATCGTCAACCACCACAACCGTGACCAATCCTTTCTGACACGTCGCCGTGAGCCCTATGTTGACCTTCGGGCAGTCGGTCGTGACCGAGCCGGGATTCGAGCTGATGGTCTGGCACATCGGCGCGAAGCGGCCCGGCTCTTCGACCACGCAGCGGAAGCCGAGGTCGCGCAGGTGATCGCGCGGGTCGAGTGCGAAGCGCGTCGAGGCGGGGGTCTGCTCAAGCTTGCTCTTGTAGCTCGACGACCGCACCGAGCGCTTCTGCCCACTGTCCGGGCCGGGCGGGTCCTGCGCCGCGCCGGTCTTGTAGTAGAGCGCATCGTACCAATCGGCCACCCACTCGAATACGTTGCCTTCCGTATCCAGCGCGTGATAGTAGCTTTGCCCGTCGGGGTAGGCCGTCGTGTTTGTGATCCTGCCAATACAGTTGTTGAAGTTCAGCACGTTGCAGACCGGCGCGTTGCTACCCCACGGATAGAGATTTCCGTCCGGGCCGCGCGCCGTTTTCTCCCATTCGGCTTCGGTCGGAAGCCGGCCGTGCACGAAGGCGCAGTAATCGCCTGCCTGCTTGTAGTTGATGCCGACGACCGGATCGTTGACGTGCGTGACGTCGTTGAAGGTGAAGTCATCGATCGGGTCAGGCATCTGGCACTTGCCGGCCTTCACGCACAGCGCGTATTGCTGGTTCGTGACCTTCGCCTGGTAGATCCAGAAGTCGCTCAGCGTGACCGTGTGCTCGGGGTTATCGCTGCCGCCGTGTCCCATGATGAACGGACCGCCCGGCACGGCTACCAGCAGGCTCCCATCCACGTTCGGCCACATCGAACCTACCTGCATGGGCGGGCC
This sequence comes from Anaerolineales bacterium, assembly GCA_035498395.1. Classification (GTDB taxonomy): domain Bacteria; phylum Chloroflexota; class Anaerolineae; order Anaerolineales; family Villigracilaceae; genus Fen-1038. The sequence continues at coordinate 583 of DATKAF010000349.1, read as the reverse complement.
GGCCAGTGCGACAGGCTGAAGCGTAGGGATTTCCGTCGGAGATTCCGCCGGGGCTTCCGTAGGGACGATGATGAGAGTGTTGGTGGGAACGGGGGGTGTGCCAGATGCGGGCTGCGTGGCGATGGCTGAGACTCCGCAGGCCAGCCCCATGGCAGCGGAAAGGAACATCCAGTACAGCGGTCGCATCATGCCCTCCGATTGGAAGAATTATACCTTCCGCATGGAGACCCAGGCTTGCGCCCGTTTTGGATATGCTTACCCCGCCCAGTTCCTACTGTAGAGTGCGACCTCCCACACGAACAGCCGCTTGAGCGAGACCCGCCGCATCCCGTTGGATCGGAGAACTGTGTCCATCTGAGCGACCGGATGGACGAATACACGGAAAGGGTCCCTGCGGAGCCACTGTACCCAGTCCGTGATCCTGATTGCAACACGCGTATACCACGCCTCACGCGGGTAGGTCATCGCCAGCAAATGCTTGCTTCGGCCCGCGGCCGCGGCCAACAGGCCCCGGAAATCGGTATAGCAGCACACAACGCGGTCCAGCGTGACGATGTCCGCGGGCGGCAGCCCGGAGGCCACA
>DATKAF010000348.1:0-7120 GCA_035498395.1 Anaerolineales bacterium | reverse complement strand
CCGAGCCAGGCGTCGCGCAGCTCGGCAGGGCTATCTTCCGGGATGGCACTTTCTGCTGCCTGCAGGAACAGCTCGATTTGCGCAACATCGTCCAGGAACAGTGCAGACCATGCCTGGGCAATGCATAGCCACGGTCGGCTACGAGCCAAATCTTTCGGCAGGCGGCGAATCCACCCGAGCATCCGGAACATGTCACTTCTACCAACGAGCTGTTCAACCTGCGTGTCGATCAATTGGCAGGCGGGCAGGAAAGCTTGAGCGTCTAGCAGATGCTCTATTGCTTCAGAAATCCGATCCTGGTTCTCGAGCCAATCTCCAGCCTTTCTGTGCAGCTCCGGCATTTCGCAGGGATAGCATTTGAACAAACGGGCTTGCAGAAGGTCTGCAAAGAGATGATGATAGCGATACCAGGTTCGCTCAGAATCCAAAGGAACCAGGAACAAGTTGGCACTATCAAGCTGTTCTAGCATCTCCTGGCTTGAGAGTTCGGCACTCGCTGGGCGCAGGCTCAGCACGGCGTCGCATAGCGGCCCGCTTAGATTACCGAGGATAGATGTCTTGAGAAGGAATTCCTGAGTCGGAACGGGCTGGGATGCCAGCCCTTCTTCTACCAGCTAGTCGAGGATGTATCGATTGCTCCCTGAAAACTCCCTGACAAAAGCCGCTGAATCCGGCTGATTCTTCATGGCAAAGCCTACCATTTGCAGGCCAGCTACCCAGCCTTCCGTTCGCTCCAACAGCAGGGCAACGTCATTTGCTGAGATACCTAGTGCCAAATTCTCGTTGATCAGTTGCGTCGTCTCCGCAGAGGTGAACTCGAGTTCGTTGGCGCGTATCTCCAACAGGTTTCGCTGTGCCCGAAGCCGGGCCAACGCGAGCGGCGGATCAGAGCGTGCGGCCATGACCACATGAACATTGTGCAGCAAACGGTCAATGAAATACACCATCCCTTCTTGGATGACAGCGTTGGAAATGAACTGATAATCATCCAGCACCAGGACGAGGGGCTCACCCGTGTCGAGTAACTCGTTGATCAGAAGACCCAGCACAACCTGGAACGGAGGCTGTGGAAAAGAAGAGAGTACGGAGGTAAGAGCGTCTTCAAAGCGCGGATCAGTTTGGCAGAGCGAAGCAATGAGATACCTCAGGAAGCTATATGGATCGTTGTCCCCTGCATCTAACGTCTGCCAGTACACCTTGGGCACCGCACAAGCTGTGATTTCACCAACGACGCCCAGCCACTAGACCAACAGAGACGTTTTTCCGTAGCCTGCGGGTGCGCAGACCAAGGTCAGCGGAAGTGAAGTTGCCTGGGACAATAGGGAAACTAGCCGAGGGCGATGGAGAAAACTTGCCCCGAGCTGTGGAGGAGCAAGCTTGGTGCGTATGATGGCCTCTTCGAGCCGCGGCGACGATGGCATACCGCCACACTCCTCATCCAAGTTTATTATACCCATTGTCAGGAACGCAGATTCACGAAGAGAATATCTCAATTGTACTCTGCACGAGTTGTGAACTAACAATCTTGAAAGTAAATCCGGAAAAGGAACGACTGCCCTATCCCCCGAACACTTTGTCGGCAAGCTACGGGAGGCTGGAGTGCTTCTGGCCACGGACAACATACGGTTTCGCTCTGGCCGGTCAACCCCGGTCAACTGCCCCAATAGGCGCAGCAGGGCGTCCGGCGATACAAGCGTGGCTGAGTTTGCCAAGCGGACGCTCGTGAAAGCATCGCTTGCCAGACGGATGTCCTTGAAAAGCAACCATTTCAATGTATAATGAAACAGATGTTCTAGACCATTCCGCATAAGTATCTTTGGAGGAGGTTGCAAGATGGGCGAACAAGTGATCCTAACGCGGGAAATGCTGTCGGCGTTGCGCACGCCTTTCTCTGCCGGCAAGCTGAGCTTCAAGGTGCAGACCAAACCCAGTGAGAAGGGAAACGCGCTGGTCGTGGCGTATCTGGATGCACGCGACGTCATGGATCGCCTCGACGAGGTTGCCGGGCCCGATTGGTCGGACCGCTACGAGCGGCTGGAGGGCGGCAAGGGCTTGATCTGTTATCTCACGGTCTGCGGCATTACGCGAGCTGATGTGGGAGATGATAACAACGAGAATGAGCCAGCTAAGAGCGCCTTCTCCGATGCTTTCAAGAGGGCGGCAGTGAAGTTCGGCGTCGGGCGCTTTCTCTATGACCTGCCAAAGATGTGGGCGCAAGTCAAGCCTGCAGGAAAGGCGTTCGTTCTCGCCGACGGGGAGCTTGAGAAACTACAGCGCCAGGTCGACGGATTCCTGGCAGGCCGGAAGACTCCAAACTCTGCCCCCGCTGCCAGGCCGCCTGCCGGCCAGCCTATCCAAGACCGGAGAACGCCCAGCGCTTAAAAGTAGGCCTTCTCAGGGCGCACGGCAAGCCGCATAGGGCTGCGTCATGTGTTGTCTGGTTTCAAGACTCGTCCAGTCGCTGCACCCTACTTTGCACAAGCAGCAGTGGCACCAGCATACCTGCCAGGCTGCCGCTGACGCCGAGCAGCAATCCAGCCGCATACCCGTAGCCGGGCGGAAGGTTTAGGAACACTGCCATTAGCACCGGCCCAGCGAACAACAGCAGACTGAATGGCAGAAACAAGAGCGAAACGATCTGTCCGAGGCAGCCGATGCCTCCGGCATTCATTCGCCGCGGGTCATCCCAGGTGAAATTGGCGCCGGCAACACCGAAACTGATCAGGATACTGTTCAGCGCCGCCAATGATGCGCCGATCACAACCGCCATGAAGAGCAGTTGCCCCGGCAGAGGCCTGTGGACAAGTGACGTTGCTATCAAGAACAAATACCCAGCGCAAATGCCGGGAAGATAGGCTCCCAGGAATTTCGCTGCCAACAATTGCCGCGGGCTGATCGGCGAAGCCTTCAGGACCCAAAAGTTGCGGCCCTCGCGCGAAAAGCTCATGCCGGCCATGCGGCCCAAGAGCAGCCATCCAACGAACAGGGCGATCGCGGCATTCTCGAAGCTGAGGAACGGCTGAAAGGATTGCATGAACGCCGATGGTAGTTCGGTGCCGCCGGTGAAAGCTCCGGCGCCGCGGCGTAGGAAGGAGAACGTAAGGGCCGCACCGATAATAAGTGGTGAGATCAGCTGCGTCAGATTGCGGAGATCCCGCCGCAGCAGGGTGAAGTCCTTCTGCATGATCGCCCGGATCGGGGCAGCCAGAAAGCGTTCGGGCCATGAGAGGTTTCCCTCGGCCCCCCTGAACCGGGAGCCTACCGCCAGCTTTCCAGAGCGCCGCATCACCACCTGCATCCCTGCCCAGCCGGCATAGTACAGTCGCTCTGCAAAAACCAATGAGAGCCAGAAGAGTCCACTCGTCCATCCAATGGTAAGGGCCAGGAGCAGCAGGCCCGACAACCATTGGCCCGCGCCGAGGTCCATGAGACTCTGTCCGGCCCAGTTCAGTGGGAGCCAGGGGGTCTCGAGGCGGAGTGCAACGAAGGATGCGCCCCCGAGCAACGCCGGCGGATTCCCGGCGCGATGCCCCAGTGTCTGCGAGAGATTTCCAAGCTGCGAGCAGATGATTCCCGCTGTGGCGCCAATAAAACCAAGGATCTCGGCGGCGCGGCGCGGCCGCATGATGCGCACCACTGCCATGACGAGCAGTGCTGCGGCCCCTGCCGCCGCAAACGTCAGGGCACTAATAACGACCAGCACCAGCGGGTAGTACAGGAAGTTGTATCCTTCAGATGCTCCCAGCCCATACAGGACCGGCAGGCCGAAAAGGGCGAAGAGGCCGAGGTTCGGAAGGATCGCCTGGGTCAGCTTGCTGATGAACACCGCGCGCATTGGCACGGGTGCTGCCAGCAGGAAGTCCATGTCGCCGGCGAGATACAGCGCCTGCAGCAGTACGCCAAAGCTGGTGAACAGGATGCCAAAGAATAGACCCGTCATGACCAGTGGGGTGATGGCCTGCAGCAGGGCAGCGGAGTCAATTGTGGTGTAGCGGGAAAGCTGTGGTGAGCGCAGGAAGCGCAGCATCTCCCAGCTCAACAAGAAGATCACCACCGCGAAGGACAGCAGGCCAAGCAGCCCGAGAGTCGTGAAGATCTTTGTGCGCGTGCGCGAATGGCGGAAGCTATTGATGTTGATCCGCAGGCGCAGACGCAGCAGTTTCCACACGGTGGCCCACATGGCCGTGCCTGCGGGGTCCGAAGCGGTCATTTCAGGATCTCGGCGATCTCCGCCTCTTCGGCGCCCCCCGTCAAGCCCAGGAAGATGTCTTCAAGGCTGGACTGACCGCTCTTTCCCAACGAGCGCAGTTCTTCAATCGTCCCCACCGCGATCAGACGGCCCCGGTCGATGATCCCGATCCGGTCGCACATGCGCTCGGCGATCTCAAGAATATGGGTGGAGAGGAAGACCGCGGTCCCGCGATCGGCCATCTGCCTGAGGATATCTTTGATGAGCCGCGCCGATTTGGGATCCAGCCCTACGGTCGGCTCGTCGAGAACCAGAACCTTCGGGTCGTGCATAAGAGCCGCTGCCAAAGCGGTCTTCTGCTGCATTCCGTGGCTATACGAATCAATGGTGTCGTCTGCTGCGTTGGTCAAGTCAAACATGTGCAGGAGATCCTCAGTGCGATGGACGGTGGTCTTGCGGTCCAAATTGTAGAGGTCGCCCACAAAGCGCAGCAGCTCCCTACCGGTCAGCTTGGCGTACAGGTTGGGTGTGTCGGGCACATATCCGCTGGCTGCCTTGGCCGCCAGCGGCTGGAGCTGCACGTCGTATCCGCCTACCTTCACGGAACCGGCCGATGGACGCAGCAGCCCCACAATGATCTTGATCGTGGTTGTCTTGCCAGCTCCGTTCGGACCAAGAAAGCCAAATATCTCGCCGGCTCTAACATCAAAGCTGACGTCATCCACAGCCAGTTTGTCGCCGTAGCGCTTCACCAGGCCGGTGGTTTCGATGAGGGACATGTCTGCTCCCATAGTGTTGGATGCTAATTATATGCCTTGAAGCGCGCATCCGCTGGCGCGCCGATTGGCGGCAGGTTCAGATGGGGGAGATTCCCGGCCGCAGCCAGCGGGGATATTCCTGCCAAGCTTGCTACTTTCTCCACCCTTGTAGTGCCTGCCCGCCGTCCTACAATGCCGGTGTAGATCAGAGGTGAGAAGCAGATCGGCGGCTTTCCGCTGGATGTCTTCGACGGCATCGTCACGCTGGCCGGCAGTGTGGACAACCCGTCCGACAAGCGCCTCGCGGAGTATGTTGCCGATGGTGTTTCGGGCGTGTGGGATGTGAATAATCAGATCCGGGTCAGGAGCCGGGGCTAGTACCGGGTCCGGCAGGATACTGACACACGCGGTGAGTTCCAGGAAGGCATGGAAGGGGTGGACAATCAAGCGGAACATACAGGCAGCATCAAGGATGTCCGCTCCAACGACTTTTTCCTGGATCGGTCCATGGCCCGCGATGTGTACGTTCCGTTTCCGCTTGCGAGGTGATGAACGGGCAGGTCCGCCTGCACTGCCGGGCAAACGAAGTAGATCATCAAGGCTGGTCGGAGCCCGTGGAGGCGCAGAAGAGACAGAGCAAGCGATAGAAGTCAACAGCCTGAACCAGTCGAGCAACTCGGCAATACGTCGAGCCCGGCGCCGGTGTCATACACCGGCGCCGGTATTCACTTCCCGTGGGGGATTAGAGAGAGGCCTGCTACCTGATCTGGACGGTGAGAATGTAGTCTATGGAGCTGCCTGCAAAAGGCACGACGACGACGATGTAATCCTGCGTTGCTGGCAGGAGGAATTGGTAGCCTCTCTGGCCTGCATCGGAGCTGAGATACCGGTTGCCGTCCGTGAAGCCATAGACTGACAAGGAGGCCTTGCTGGACATCTGGTCCAGGTGAACCTTCATGGTTTGTCCTTTGATGGCATACACGGTGTAGCTAACGCTGTAGCCTGCCGTGGTCTTGCCGCCCAACGTGATGGAATCCTCGCCCGTGGCAAACTGCAGGCGCCAGGGGACGGTAACGGTCAGCGTGAAATTCTCGATGTACGCGCCGCCGTGTACCGTCAGGTAGTAGTCGCCCGTGTTGGGCAGCGTTCCCTGCCAGGAGATCCTCTGCTCCGACGGGCGCAGAATGACCGTACCATCGTCCGCTTCAATGGAGACGGTCACATCGTTGTTTGCCGAGGCCACATACACAAACATGGGCTGATTCTTGAAGGCGTCCAGAACGTAAGCCTGGCGCTCGTCGGGAGCAATCGGCGCGCTCACAACGCCAACGCTGGCGCCGTTCAGGAAGGTGATGCGCGTGGCAGGCGGGACAGCGACCGTGGCAACCTCACCCGGTGCGATGGTCGGTTCCGGCGTAGTACCAACCGCCGGAGGCGCCGCGGCAACGCGCGTGGCCAGTTCCGCGTATTGGGTCTGCAACGCGCCCACGGTGCCGGTCGTCGCCACATCGGCGGTCGGGGTGCCATCCACGCTGATCTCCAGCGTGCCGCATGCCGCCAACATGAATAACAGCCCGCCCGCGGCCGCAGGCACAAGCGCCCTCACGAGCACCTCACACTGTGCTGCTGGTCCGGTTGCGCAACCCAGCGCTGCATTACCGGTTCCATCAGAGACCACTGCCTCAGTTGCTCTCGCAAGGCATCCCGGGCGCGCGCCAGCCGGCTCCGCACAGTTCCGAGCGGAACATGCGCCGCCACGGCGGCTTCCTCGTAGCTCATTCCTTCAATATCCACCAGTATCAGCATGCTTCTGTACACGGGCGCAAGCGAGCGCAGGCAGGCTTGCACCACCGTGTCGAATTCGTTTCTCAGCACCAGCTCCTCCACGCCCGGGGTGGGATCCTCGAGCCAGAACGCTCCATCACCGTCCGGCTCCTCCGCCGTCCGAGGCACAAGCGGAACCTCGCGCCTGCGATGCTGGAGGCGCAATTCGTCGTAACACGCATTGACCGTGATACGAGAAAGCCACGTCTTGAGACGGCCGCCCCGGAACTCGCCCAACTTGCGAAACGCCGACAGCCAGGCAACCTGTGCGGCATCTGCCGCGCTGTCTTCGTCTCCGAGCATCCGTAGGGCGATGCGGAACAGCAGATCCTGGTAGCGATCGACCAGG